>CAIJME010000118.1 GCA_903821625.1 uncultured Sphingobacteriales bacterium
AGTAAATAAAACATCTTATTTTTTTTTGGATTTACATTAAAAGCCTTTTTTAACCATAATAAAGGCATATAATACAACAATTTTAATATATCGAAAAAATAAGTAAGGAAATGAGTTTTATTAATTTAAAAAGAAAATAAATTAACATAATTATGATTTTCAATTAATTCGTTTTATATTCAAAAATCTATTTAAACATCTATCATCTATCATCTATCATCTATCAAGAAAAACAAAATCCATGCAAACATTAGGAAAAAAAATTCGCTTACTTAGACATCAAAAAAGTTGGAGCCAAGAAGACGTAGCCAAGCAGTTAGGAATTTCCATTCCGGCATTTTCAAAAATTGAAACTGGAATTACTGATATTAATTTATCAAGGTTAGAACAAATATCAAAATTATTTGATATGACTGTAGTTCAATTGCTTAACACCCATGGAGCCGAAGATCAGGATGTTTATAATGTAGAAGTTAATACGCTTACCCATAAGCTTCGTGAACGTGAGGTAGAAATTATTGATCTGCAGAAAAAGGTCATTGAGTTGTATGAGGTTAGATAATAATAAAAAAAGGGCTTTCATTTGAAGGCCCTTTTTTATTGGAATATTTTTCTCAATGTAACATGTTTTTTCCCAAGTGTTGCACCTGTTGCTTCATGAATGGATAACATTTTATCATTGAAATCTCCTACCCAAGATAATTCCATTTCTTCATATTGATTCAATGTAATAACATATTCTTTGAGCTTGATAAACAAAGCAGATTCTAATCCGAGTTTTTGAAATTGCTTTTTAGTTCCCATCACTACCGCACGCATTCTGCTTACTCCTTTCCACCGGTAGTACATAAATTTCAATTTTTCGATCAGGCCAAGTTTTCCATTAAAGCTTTTGATCATCTGATTTGCATCCGGAATAATGACAATTACTGATGCAGGTTCTTCATTGATGTAAGCAAACCAAATTAGCTTTTCATCCATGACGGTTTTCATTTTATTGAAATTTTCAAGAATTCCTTGAGTTTCAAGTGGAACAAAATTTTCAAAATCCTGCCAGGCATCATTATAGATCTCTGCAAAGTCTTTTGCAAATTGTTTCAGTTTCCCAACTTCTAAATGTCTAAAAGTATAGCCTGGTTTGTTGGCAACCCATTGAGCAATTTTTGTAAAACGCTCTGGGAATGGCTTTTTTGCCTCCAGATGATTCGTGATCTGCTCATAAAGAACAGTGAATCCATAATCTTCAAATAGTTTTTTATAATAGGAGTGATGATAGTTCATGCCATAAGAGGGAGTAGTAAAACCCTCAATTAATAGCCCCCAAAAGCTGTCATTCTCGCCAAAGTTGATGGGGCCATCCATAGCTTTCATTCCTCTTGCAGAAAGCCAATGTTTTGCGGTATCAAATAATAATGTTGCGGCTTCTTTATTGTCAATACATTCAAAAAAACCAATTCCGCCAGTTGCCTGTTTTGGCTGATAGGCTTTTTTTTCATTAATAAATGCAGCAATACGACCAATCAGTTTCCCATCATCAGATTTTAATACCCATCTGGTACATGAGCCATGACTATGAAAATTATTCAGTTTTGGATCGAAGACTGCTTTAATATCTTTATCAAGGGGGCATACCCAGAACGTATCATTTCTGTAAAGCTCACGTGCTACATCTAAAAATTCGCTAGCTGTTTGGAGATGATCAACTTCTTTTATAATCATAAGGTTTATGGCGATTAAACAAAAAAAGCATTCAGAGAACTGAATGCCAAAATAGTTGATTAGGACTTATTTCATTAAAAATCGTCATCCTCATCATCGAAATTATCAAAATCCTGAATGTCATCATCGAGTTGTAAGTCAAAGTCATCTTCATCATCTAACACTGGACGTGATGAATCCTTTGGATCAGTCAAATTAGTTTGCTTCTTCACCGGGCCTTTAGCAGCTTTCTTGCCTGACCCTTCGCTTGTGGTTGTTTTTTTTGGCGACTTCATCTGTAGAAAATTACGCTTTATTTATGGTGTTTTTATGGTTTATAAAATTAATAAGATTTTGAATTTTCAGCTCTTCTTTTTTTAATTTTTTATTTCATGAAACGATTACTTATTCAGCCTGTTCACCAATCGTATTATTATCGGTAATCAGTTCATTGATTTGTGGAAGATCATTTGTTGAATTAATGCCAAAATAATCCATAAATAGACTGCTGGTGGTATAAAGAAGAGGCTTTCCAATGGTTTCAGCCTTTCCACTGATACTGATCAATTCTTTTTCTAGAAGCTTTTGAACCGTATAATCACAATTAACTCCCCTAATCTGTTCAATTTCAAGTTTAGTGATGGGTTGTTTATAGGCAATAATGGATAGAGTTTCGAGTGCCGCCTGACTTAATTTTTTCTTGGAACGTTGTATTTGTAATTGATTAATTGCCCCGTAGTATTCTTTTTTAGTCAGAAATTGATAACCACCATTCAGCTGAACAAGCTCTATGGCAAGATCCAGTTCCAGATATTTTATACGGATTTGCTCAATCTGCTCAAGAATGAATTTAATTTCAATAGGTTCTTGTTGTATTTCAGTCAAAACCTGAAGTATTTCTTCTGCTGTAATGCTTTTATCTGAAGCGAAGATTAATGCTTCGATTAGGTTTGTTGGTTTATCGAGACTCATAAACAAACATAGTACATTGGATTATATTCCTAAAAAATGATTTGCAAAAAATACTTTGTTTTTCAATTCATCAAGTTTTATAACGTATTCAAAGAATTATTAATTGAGATAGAATAAAGCATTGAACTAATATTTTTGGTTTAACATGTTTTAAAAAACGCAATAAAGGCGGTGAAACGCCCCAAACGTTTTAACCGCCTTTTAATAATCAAAATTAAATACTACCCTTAAATAATAAGTTACATCTCTAAAAGCATAAATTTTTTTCTGATTATTTTAAATCAATGGTACATCAATTTGGTTTGAAAATATTTTCAATTGAGTAAACGGTATGTTTTATTTTGTTAACGGTAGCTATAATGGAAGTATCGTTTCATAAATATATTAATGTTTAAAATAATGCTTTACGGTTACAAGGAATTCAGATGACCTTCTTCTGGAAACCACATGCTCTGAATTGTCTGATAATTTTACTATCAAACCATTTTTATTGGTATAGTCACTCAGATGCTTTAAATTAATGATAGTGGATTTATGTATCCTGCTGAAACCCGAATCCTTAAGTATTTCTTCATATTCTTTAAGATGTCTTGATACCATGATGCTTTCATTGTTTTCAAGATGAAAAATAGAATAATTGCTATCTGCTAGAACATAAATAATTTCATTGATGTTCAGAATGTGAAACCCATTTGAATTTGGCAGGTTGATCTTATTAATCTTTTCAATATCGCTGAGATTTTCTTCAAGACTGTGGAGTTGTGCTTTGATATTATCTGAAATTAATTGGTCGTTACCAATTTGGGGTCTCAAATTAAAAACTTTTAATACTGCATTTTTTAGTTCGATAATCTTAATGGGTTTTAATAAATAATCAATTGCACTAGCCTTTAATGCTCGTAATGCATATTGATCAAAGCCAGTTGTAAAAATGACAAATGAGTTTGCTTTCTGCAGGTCCGGTAACAGTTTAAATCCGTCTTCAATTGGCATAGCTAT
>CAIJME010000119.1 GCA_903821625.1 uncultured Sphingobacteriales bacterium
TGAGTAATAATCCAAGAGGCGGTATAGGTCGCGGACAAAAAGTTAATAAGGAAGAAGTGCTTGGATTGTATGCCGCACTTGAGCGATTTGTTAATTTAGATCATAAAAAAGAATGGGAGATGTGGGAAAGAAAAATTGTTTTTATTGCAAGTACGATCAAAACTATTCCTGGGGTAACTACAAGTTCTTACGTGCCTGAAACACTGGATAATCAAATGCCGACACTTAAAGTAACATGGGATTCCAGTAAAATAAAGTTAACTAATATAGAAATGGGCGAGCGTTTACGACAGGGTAATCCTTCTGTAGAAGTTATTTCCTGGGAAGCGCCAAATACTATTCGTTGCGGAATGCATGTGCTGGAAGCAGGAGAAGAAAAAATTGTTGCTGCCCGTTTAAAAGAAGAGTTATTAAAAGCCTCAGTTAAATCATAAAACCTAAAAATTATAATATGCAAAATCGATTTTTTCTGGCATTCGCCTTTTTTATTGCCGTTCAGTTTTCAGTGAACGCGCAGACTTATACAACCATCTTAAAAGGTGGACATTTAATTGATCCTAAAAATAACATTGACCGTGTTATGGATGTTGCTATTCAGGATGGTAAGATCGCGGCAATTGCACAGAATATTGATCCAAAGCTTGGTAAACAAGTTATTGATGTGAGTGGCAAATATGTGACTCCGGGTTTAATTGATATTCACGGACATGTTTTTGCAGGTACTGACCCTGATGGTCAACTTGAAAATGGATTTTCTTCGCTTCCTGCTGATGGATTTACTTTCCGTGTTGGCGTAACTACAATCGTAGATTGTGGCGACTCTGGAGCAGAAACATTTGAATTATTCAAGAAAAATGCAATCGATAAATCTCAAACTCGTGTTCTAGCATTTTTGAATATTTCAAGAAAGGGAATGTATGGTGATGAAAACTCTTTGCAGCAGCAAAATAATAGCTTTTTTGATCCTGTTTTGGCTGCTGATGTAGCAAAACATTACCCTGATCTGATTGTGGGCTTTAAAGTGGCACACTATCATAAATCTGATTGGGTTGCAGTTGATAGAACTATTGAAGCAGGCAAACTTGCAAATCTTCCAATTATCGTCGATTTTGGAGGAGCAGTACCTAGGTTATCACTCGAAGAACTTTTTCTTAGAAAAATGCGTCCAGGTGATATTTTTACCCATACTTACGGAGAATTGATTAAAACAAAAGAGACTATTGTAGATCTTACTACAAAAAAATTGTATCCGCATGTTCTTGAGGCAAGAAAAAGAGGAATTATCTTCGATGTGGGTCATGGTGGTGGAAGTTTTACCTTCTCACAGGCAATTCCGGCAACACAGCAGGGGTTTTTCCCTGAAACAATCAGTACAGATTTACATACTGGAAGTATGAATTCAGCTATGAAAGATCAACTGAACGTCATGTCTAAATTTATGTCAATGGATATGACTTTGGCAAATGTGGTTAAAGCAAGCACTTGGTCTGCAGCAAAAGCTATCCGTCATCTAGAGCTTGGCCATCTTTCTGTTGGTGCAATAGCTGATGTTGCAGTACTTAATGTACGTGAAGGAAAATTTGGTTTTTATGATGTGGCACGATATAAGAATGAAGGCAAAAACCTACTTGAATGTGAAATGACTATCAAAGATGGAAAAGTTGTGTATGATCTGAATGCAAGATCATTTCCGACAGCAAAATAGCATTCTTCACAAAATCTATAACTAAATTATACATACTAATATTTTACAAGAACATGAAAAGTTCACTTAATTTTTTTCTTTTTTTATTTACGCTAATCGTTATTAAAACTGGTACGGTTCACGCTCAAAATGTTACAGCAGCTACACCTGCAGCAATCACTTCAAAAGATCCTGAAACAAGGATCCGTGAGATGGGCCTGAAGCTAAGAACCCCTGGTCCGCCATCAGCCAATTTCCTCGGAGCAGTTCGAGTGGGTAATCTGGTGTATCTCTCTGGTCAGGGTCCATTGAAAGAAGATGGGAAGTTCATGATTGGTAAGGTAGGTAAGGAATTTACATTTGAGGAAGCTAAGTACGCGGCACGGTTAACAGGTATTAGTTTATTGGAAGCACTCAAAGCTGAAGTTGGAAATCTGAATAATGTAAAACGTATTGTTAAGGTTTTAGGAATGGTGAATGCTGTTCCTGAATTTGACAACCACTCTCAGGTGATTAACGGATTTTCTGACCTGATGGTAGAAGTATTTGGCGAGAATGGTAAACATGCCCGTTCTGCCATTGGATTAGGCTCACTCCCACGGAATATTCCGGTAGAGATTGAGATGATCGTTGAAATGAAAAATTAACCTAGAGCATTTAAATTCATAGTCCAATGAAACGTAGAGAATTAATTAAAATCTTATCTGCTGCACCGATTGCAGGAGGATTAATAGGCAGTGGTATCCCATTTCAGTCTGCATTTGCAGAAGAAGCAGTGATGGCATCTGCAGGTCGAGATCTGTTTAAAGAACTTGGTCTTAAAACCTTTATTAATGCTTCTTGTGTTTGTACTCGTTTAACGGCTTCTTTGATGCCTCCAGAAGTAACGCAGGCAATTACTCAAGGAGCAGAAGAATTTGTATTGCTTGACGATGTTCTCGATAAAGTAGGCGAAAAGATCGCCGAACTTTGCCATGCAGAGGCTGCAACTGTAACAGCAGGCTGCTGGTCAGCGTTAGTTCAGGGTCTTGCCGGTGTAATGACGGGTATGGATCGTAAAAAGGTGATGCAGCTTCCAAATGTAGAGGGTATGAAGTCAGAGGTTATCCTGCAAAAGTCGCATGCCAATGGTTATCATCAAGCTCTTACCAATACAGGTGCTAAATTGGTGATCGTTGAAACTTTGGAAGAAGCTGAAGCCGCTATTAATGAAAAAACGGCCATGCTTTGGTTCCTGAATAGGGAGCTTTCGGCAGGTAAACTGAACTATGAACAATGGCTTGCTTTAGGTAAAAAACATAAAATTCCAACCATGATCGATATCGCTTCTGATGCTCATCCGGTAGAGAACCTATGGAAATTCAATGACATGGGATTTGATCTAGTGGCTATTTCAGGTGGCAAAGCTATGCGCGGACCGCAAAGTGCCGGAATTTTGATGGGCAAGAAAGACATCATCGCTGCAGCTCGTTTAAGTGCACCACCAAACAGTGGAATTTGTCGTGGTCATAAAGTAAATAAAGAAGAAATATTGGCCATGTATGTTGCTCTAGAGAGACACATTAAAATGGATCATGTAAAGGAATGGAAGTCATGGGAAGATGCAATGGCAGTTATTGTAAACACCGTGAATGCTATAAAAGGAGTAAGCCAAGAGGTTTTTGTTCCTGAAATTGCAAACAATACCCCAACCTTACATCTTTCTTGGGATTCAAACCTAATTAAGCTTAGTGGTAAACAATTAAGGGATAATCTATGGAATGGTAATCCGGGAATAGAGGTTATGGGTGGAGGAACCATGGGTGGTAAAAGAGATGGCATTGAATTGTCTGTTTGGCAATTGAAACCGGGACAAGAAAAAATTGTTGCCCGAAGATTGAAAGAAGAGTTACTGAAAGCATCTGTTTAATTCTTTTCAGCAAATTAATTTATCCGATTAAAATCGATGAGTAAAACTATATTCTTTAAGCTCTTGGCTGGCATATCTGTACTCAGTTTGTTCATTGCCTTATTCATGGCATATAATGGTAATATTGCTGCCGCGGGTCCGTTTGTAATTGGTTTTCTCCTTTTACTAGCTATCAGTTTCAGAGGTTTCCCCTTGTTAAGGGGTCTGACATTTACAACAACTATATTATCTGTTGTGGCCACAGCACTCTATTATCCGCAATATTTCAAGGAATATAATGGGTTCGAATTTGCAGCATTGATCACCCCACTGATACAGGTAATTATGTTTGGCATGGGTTGCTCCATGGGAGTCAAAGATTTTATTGCTTTGGCTAAATCGCCTAAAGCGGTTATTGTAGGGGTGTTTAGCCAGTATACGATTATGCCTTTATTGGGATTTGCCCTGGCAAGTTTTACTGATTTTCCTCCCGAAATTTCTGCTGGTATCATATTATTGGGTTGCGCACCTACATCAGTTACCGCAAGTGTTATGTGTTATTTGGCTAAAGCAAATGTAGTCTTAGCCATTACAATAACCTCCATAACAACCCTTTTAGCACCCTTCTTGATTCCATTTTTAATGAAGCTTTTGGCAGGTGGATTCATAGAAATAAACGTCATTGAAATGATGTGGGGCATTATAAAAATGGTTTTTATTCCGATTGGCGCTGGGCTTCTCTTTAATAAATTTTTGAGTGGTAAAGCCAAATGGCTCGATGATTCAATGCCTTTAGTGTCTATGATCGGGGTGGCCTTTATTGTGGCGATTATCATGGCAGCTGGTAGAGACAGTATCTTGAATATTGGACTGGAATTAATTATAGTGGTGTTATTGATGATCTTATTTGGGTTTTTCTTTGGCTATTGGGCGGCACGTCTCTTCAAATTGTCAGAAAGCGATTGTCGCACAATTTCTATTACTACAGGTACCCAAAATGCAGGTCTTGTTTCTGGGATAGCTAAAGTGATGGGTAAAATTGCTACCGTGGGGCTTGCAACAGCTATTTGCGGCCCAATCATGGGATTTACATCCTCGATACTTGCCTCCTATTGGAACAGTAATCTCCCGAAAATTGAATCAAATGAAGAATCAATAGCAAAGGATGTCAGCACCACAAGTGTTTAATTAATAATATTAATATAAGATCATGTCTTTTAGAGTAGCCCTTCTAGGTATATATCACGAATCAAACACATTTGTCACAACACCAACTGTTATTGATGATTTTAGAAATGGGAAATATCTTAAGGGTGAATCAATTAGAAAAGAATATCAAAATGCTCATAATGAGATAGCTGGTATGCTCGAGGTGTTGGATAAGGAGGGAATAGAGGCTATTCCATTGCTTTTTGCATCTGCAACTCCTGGAGGTACAATAACAGCTGAAACGTATAATTTCATTCTGAATGAGACGATTGAATTGCTTGAAAAAGTATTACCTGTTGATGCCTGTTTAGTGATTCCTCATGGTGCCGGTGTTTCTGAAGAATTTCCCGATATGGATGGGCATTGGTTAAGTAAGGTTAGGGAAATAGTGGGGGATAAGATTCCAATTATTGGCACTCTTGATCTTCATGCCAATGTCAGCGAGTTAATGGTTGCATCAACCAATGCTCTAGTAGCTTATAAACAAAACCCACATGTTGATATGAGACAGCGGGGTGTTGAATCTGCAAAGCTACTGGTTAATCTGTTAAATGGAAAAACCAAGCCGGTTCAGGCCCTGGTTCAAGTGCCTTTGGCAATTAGTATTGAACAACAGCTTACCGCAAATGAACCATGCATTAGTTTATATGCTTATGCCAATGAACTGGCTGCTGAACCTGGTATTTTAGCGCTGAGCATACAGCATGGTTTTCCTTATGCAGATGTTCATGAAATGGGAACATCTATTATTGTAGTTGCAGATGGCGATTATGAAAAGGCACTATCTGTTGCTAAAAAATTGGAAGCTTATATACTTAATCACAAAAATAGTTTTGTAGGTAAGAAAAATGATATCCCATCCGCACTTAACTTAATTAATGATAGTGTTAAACCCGTATGCTTGCTTGATATGGGTGATAATGTGGGTGGTGGTGGTCCGGCAAATAATTCGTGTATTTTAGAGGCATTTGAAGAAAGTAAAAAGTATAAATACTTTGTTTGTATCTATGATCCTCAAGCCGTAATTGATGCATCTTCACATCAGCAGGGCGAACAGTTTGAATTGAAGGTAATAGGCACGGGCAAGGATGGATTAAAACCCTTAAAATTAAACGTAAAACTACTGAGAATTACAGATGGCACCTTTCAGGAAAGCAATCCGAGGCATGGTGGACAGATAAATTTTAGGATGGGTAAAACCGTGGTAGTATCTACTAAAGAAGGGGGTGTAATCATGATCACATCGCTCAGAGTTATGCCATTTAGTTTGCAGCAGTTGATTTCACAGGGAGTAGTGCCTTCAGAATTTGATGCCATAGTGGCTAAAGGGGTAAATGCACCAATTGCAGCTTATGCCCCTGTTTGCCCAACCATAATTCAAGTAAATACTCCGGGAGTGACTCAGGCTGATATGACTTTGTTTGACTATAAACAAAGACGTAAGCCATTGTTCCCTTTTGAAAATGTTTAAGATTTAAAAACCTATATACCTGTTCTTTTTTTTAAGCCGATATCAATTATCAACTAAAAAAGTACTATTTAATCAGAATTCATGTACAATAAAACCAAAATTCGGCACTTTCAAATCTTGATTACATCTGTGGGTGTAGTGTTGATTTTATTTGTTCTCAACCTCAGCGTTGTAGCTCAGGCCGCAAAAGAAAATCTTCGTCCAGCGGCCCTAGGTAAAAAGGGAATGATAGCCACAGCTAATCCGCTGGCAACCTTAGCCGGGCAGAAAATCCTGGTTAAAGGTGGAAATGCAATTGATGCGATTGTTGCTGCTGCAGCCTCTCTAAATGCTGCAGAACCTTATATGTCTGGTACTGCAGGTGTTGGATATATGCTTTTTTATTCAGCTAAAGAGAACAGGGTGAGGTCGCTTGTTTTTGGAGGTTGGGTGCCTGAAACATTCAGGATCACGAAATTTAAGGCTGATGCTAAGGTAGCAGATGGTGCAGGGCATGGGCAAATGGAAAGTATCGGTCCAAGAATTGCTTCTGTTCCGGGAAATCTTGCCGGATGGGCCAAGGCACTTAAGGATTATGGAACAATGCCTCTTTCTGAGGTTTTTGAAAGCGCAATCGATTATTTGGAGAATGGTGTGCCTATCACCGAATTTGATCAGGCCATGTGGGCCGGAACTGTTGCGCGTGTTTCACCTCATGCCGAATCACGAAAAATATTTTTAAAAAATGAAAAAGACCCGTATGTGATTGGAGATTATTTCTCAAATAAACCCTTGGCAAAAACCATGAGGCGAATAGCAAGTGAAGGGATTGATGTTTTTTACAAAGGTGAAATTGCAAAAGAAATGGCAGCAGCCTTTGCCCGTGATGGTGGATTTATAACAGAAAAAGATTTGGCTTCAGTGCCTGATAAAGTGCAATGGGTTGATCCAATCTCAATAAAATACCGTGATTACACTGTTTACAATAATCCTCCTCCAGGAATGGGAATTCAGCAATTGCAAACGATGAAGATCATGGAGGGATTTGATTTGAAAAAAATGGGCCACAACAGTGTCGATTACCTCGCTCATTTACTCGAGGCAGTTAATCTGAGCAGGATTGATACCGATAAATACATTGGAGATCCAAAATTTGTTAGTGTCCCGGTGGAACTGCTTTTATCAGATGCTTATATCGCTAAACAAAGAGAAAAAGTTATTGCAAAAGTCAAAGAAAGAAAAGCGGGTATCAAGGCAGAAACTACATTGAATAGTCTGCCTGAAGCTATTGACAATCCAAATGCTGCTAAATATAAATATGCAACAACAAGTCTTTCGGCTGTTGACCAATGGGGCAATGCAGTTGTCATTATTCAAACTCATGGTGGTGGTTTCGGTTCTGGATACGTGGCAGGTAACACAGGTGTGGTATTTAATAGCGCGCTCGATTGGATGACTCTTGAGCCAGGTAAAGCCAATACCGTTGCACCAGGAAAAGCTGTTGGATGGTGCATTGGCGGAATGATGCAGTTTCATAAGGAGGGTAAACCTCAGCTTATTGTGGGTTCGCCAGGAAGTTTTGGAATCCTCCAATCAGTTCCGCAAGTTGCTTTGAATGCGATTGATTTTGGGATGAATATTCAGGATGCGATTAGTGCACCCCGGTTCAGATGGAAAGATGAATTAGGATTAGTACCCGCAAAAGAAATAATTATGGAAACCAGAGTTCAGCCAGCAGTTATTAAATCGTTAAGAGCTATGGGATATGTGATTGATACTAGTCTTGGTGATTGGACTATGACAGTTGGAGGAGCACAAGGTATTACTATAAATCATAAAACAGGATGGATGATGGGTGGAGCCGACCTTAGAAGAAATGGTTATGCGGTTGGGTGGTAATCTTATTTTTAATTGCAAATTATTTAATTAAATAAAATTTAAAACATTTTCAATGAATCCAAAA
>CAIJME010000120.1 GCA_903821625.1 uncultured Sphingobacteriales bacterium
CCTGATAAAAATGAGTTCAAGCAAAAAGACAAATTTCTAGAAGAAAAGATCGAACGTATTATGAAAGATTTGGCGGTATAAATTTAAAATTACCTTCCATAAATTTCTTGTATTAAACTCATTCCAAAGCCTGAAATTTTGATCCTTTTGAATGAGCACTCCAAAAAATCAGCGTATATTTGCAGCATGAGAAAAGTTCTTTTATTTGCACTTACAACCTTAATTTTTCAGTCTTGTATCAATACATCTGAAAAAAAACTTCCAATTTTAGGCGAACGTGAACCTGTAGAGAAAACTGTGGACGGGAAACTACTCATTGATACTATTTATCAAACAGTTCCTGCTTTCAGTTATTTTAACCAGGATAGCATTCCAGTTACCAATAAAGATTTCGACAATAAAATTTATATAACAGACTTCTTTTTTACTTCCTGCAATACCATTTGTCCGATTATGCACCGAAATATGTTAAATGTGTATACTAAATTCAAGGGTAATCCGAAAGTTAAATTCCTTTCTCACACGATAGATATAAAATATGACCTACCCTCAAAATTAAAATCTTATGCAACAAAACTGGGTATAGAAGGCAATCAATGGGAGTTTGTGCATGGAAGCCGTGATTCCATTTTCGGGATAGCTGCTAAAAGTTACCTGGTTGCTGCTTTTGAAGACAGCAATGATCCACAGGGACTAGTTCATCAGGGATGGTTTATTTTGGTGGATACTAAAAAGCAGCTCCGCGGAGCGTATGATGGCACTAAAGAAGATCAGGTAAATCAATTAATGATAGATATAGAACTATTGCTTAAAGAAGAGTTTGGGAATGAGAAATAAACTTATTTATTTCATTCTTTTAAGTTTTGCTTTCACCAGTATGATCCAATCATGCCAAAATGAGACAACTATAAACTTTAAACGTTACTATGTCAATGGCAAAGGTATTTATGAAAAGAATTGCCAGAACTGCCATGGATCAGATGGTAAAGGCTTAGGCACTTTATATCCACCTCTAACGGACAGCACCTATCTTAAATTAAATAGAAATAAATTAGCATGTATAATTAAAAATGGACAAACTGGGCCAGTTAAGATAAATAACATATCCTACGATGGAATAATGCCTGGTAACGAAACACTGGCAGATATAGATATCGCACAAGTAATTGTTTACATTACCAATTCATTCGGCAATCAACAGGGTTTCTATGATTCTGAATTTGCTAAAAACGACCTCGTAAAATGCAAATAAATATCTTCTGAGAAGATGCAGGCTTTGTCTTGTGGTTAACAGAACGATTTGTATTTTTGCAATTCATACAATAAAAATGGCTAAGCGCACACGAATTAAAGATCTATTAGTTTCAAGTGATTTCGGAAAACAGGTTTCTGTAATGGGATGGGTAAGAACATTCAGAAACAATCAATTTATTGCTCTGAATGATGGTTCAACTATTAACAATATACAGGCCGTTGTAGATTTTAATTCGTTTGAAGAAAGCCTCCTAAAAAGACTCACCACTGGTGCTGCAATATCCATTAATGGCGAAATAGTTGAATCATTAGGAAAAGGACAACGAATTGAGATTAAAGTAAATACGCTTGAAATATTGGGAGATAGTGATGCAGATAAATTCCCATTGCAACCCAAAAAACATAGCCTGGAATTTTTACGTGAAATCGCTCATTTACGCTTTCGTACAAATACGTTCAATGCAGTTTTTAAAATAAGGCATGCATTGGCATACGCTGTTCATCAATTTTTCAATGATAAGGGTTTTGTATATATGCATACCCCTATAATTACCGCATCTGATGCAGAAGGGGCAGGAGAAATGTTCCGAGTTTCAACTTTTGATCCTGATCATATACCACGCAATGAGGATGGTACAGTAAATTATAAAGAAGATTTTTTTGGTAAAGCTACCAATCTAACTGTTTCTGGGCAACTGGAAGGCGAGCTTGCCGCCATGGCTTTTGGAGATATTTACACCTTTGGGCCAACATTCAGAGCCGAAAACTCAAATACAACACGCCATCTGGCAGAATTTTGGATGATTGAGCCAGAAATGGCTTTCTATGATCTGAATGATAACATGGATCTTGCAGAAGAATTACTTAAGTATCTAATTCGTTATGCCATAGATCATTGCGCAGACGAGCTAGACTTTCTTAAGAATAGGCTTCTAGAAGAAGATAAACAAAAACCTCTAGCAGAGCGTTCTGAATTCGACCTTTTAACAAAACTTAATTTCTGCCTAGAAAATGATTTTGAAAGAATCACCTATACAGAAGCGATCAG
>CAIJME010000121.1 GCA_903821625.1 uncultured Sphingobacteriales bacterium
ACTTTTCGGCATTTTTTATCTGCATGATCTGTAACAGAGCAAGTATTAATTAGATATACATCTGCCTGATCTGTAAAGGCTACGGTTTCAAAGCCAGCATCATTGAACTGCCGTCCGATTGCTGAGCTTTCAGAAAAGTTGAGCTTACAGCCCAATGTATAAAATGCTACCTTTTTACTCATGATATCAGCAAAGATAAGAAATGTGCCTGAGATGCTTAGTAAAACACATAATCAATTGAATCAGGTATATTACTGATCTCCCCAGCGATAGGAATCATGATTAAAACCAGCCAGATCTATCACTCTGTTTACAACTGTTTCGGCTACTTGTTCAATACTTTGGGGTAAACTATAAAATGAAGGAGTAGCAGGACAAATTATACCGCCAGCTTCAGTAACCGTCTTCATATTATTAATATGAATCAAATTATAAGGACTTTCTCTAACCACCAGGATTAGTTTACGTCTTTCTTTTAAAACTACATCAGCAGCACGGCTGATCAAGTCATCCGAAATGCCACCAGCAATACGGCCTAATGTCCCCATGGAGCAAGGACAAACAACCAGCGTATCAAAACCAGCAGAACCAGATGCAAAAGGTGCGGTAAAATCTCTTTTGTCGAAAAACTTAAATCCGTATTCATTATAGGAGTTATTACCAAGTTCATGGTTCCAAACATCTTTAGCATTATCAGACATAACGATTCCAAGATCAGCGATCTGATCTTTCAATAGTGTTAATTTATCAAATAAAACCTTGGCATATATAGAACCACTTGCCCCTGTTATAGCTATTGCAATCTTACGCTTCTTCATTCATGTTAATTATTAATCACAGGTATACTCTCTTCTTGAATTCTGAGGAAGAAATACTGGACAAATATCCTTCATTTAAATCGAAAATAAAATTGAATTATCTGCCCATCGCATAGCGAATACCATAAAGGATATGCTTTAAAAAAATAGGATCAATATATTTATCATCTGCATGACCTAAAGCCGTATAAAATGCTCTTCCACCTTCAAATTTATGATGCCAGGCCATAGGATGATACGCTCCATTGGTGCCACCTTTATAACTTGACTCATCCACTGTTAATAACACATGAATAGCAGGATTGATATTTTTGAAGTTATACAGTTCTTCCTTAATAGTCCAAAATAAAGGAATATGTCGAGTAGAAGGATGTTTTGAATCAACCACCCTAAATACTGCCTGTTGTTGTGCTGGATGCCCATTAAAAACAGCCCCGAGCAGTTTACCATACCAAGGCCAGGCATACTCTCCCGCCGAAGCACCATGAATCCCCATAAATCCGCCACCAGAATGAATATAGTTCTCAAAATTTAGCTGTTGAATACTATCTAGCATATCACCTGAAGTACTTAAAAATACAACTGCGTTATACTTTTTAAGAGATTCTTGATTAAATACAGAAGCATTTGAACTGGTATCAACCTGAAACTTATTCTCTACACCTAATTTGGTTATAGCTGCTATTCCAGATGGTATTGACAAATGTTTATATGCTGCAGTTTTATAAAAGAGAAGGATTTTTTTTGGTGGATGAGCAGCTCTAGCCTCAGCAAAAAAACCGACCATCAAGACTATTAAAATAGAAAATATCGTTCGTTTCATTATGACAATAAAATTGCGACTATCTGTTTTTGAATTTCATTTTTGCCTTTTCCCTTGAGCTGTAATTATAATCCTTTATGTTGCTCTGTTTTTTAGCGTGAAATGCCGAACCTGATACAGTTTCCTGAACTTCAGTTTTTACATTTTTTTTCGGCTTGTCCTTTTCAATCACAAGATCTTTGGGTAATTCAGCCAATGGAATTGGAAGACCAATAGCCTGCTCAATCTTTTTTACCATCGAAAGTTCCAGATCAGTTGCAAAACTGATAGCCAAAGCATCGCTGCTCTCAGTAGAAGTGCTCTTTACGATTCTGCCGATAAAACTTTCCAGTTCAATTGGCATCTCCAAATGGAAAATGAATGGGATATCATGTAGGTCAAATGATTCTTTAAGATCATCAGCTATAAGTAAAATTCTTGTATCCTCAGAATGCCTAAAATCATCGATCAAGTCAAAACCGGGATGATCAAAAAACAATGGTTTATAAATTGCAATTTCTTTGTCAAGGTACTTGAAAAGACTTTTAAATACCTTTTCGGCAGTTAGCCTGGTATTTACAAATACAAGTACCTTATTAAATACCTCTTTGTCTTTTAATAAGAGGTTGAGTAGGTTAACCTTAGTTTTAAAATCAGGAACCTTGTAAAGAATCTGCTCGATGGTTTCCAGCTTTTGCTCTCCAAGATCATCAATTTCAAAAGTTGTTGCCTGATTCATAAACTGACTGGTTAAAAGATTCAGTTTATCATGAAACACATCGGTAAATATCAAATGTTGACATTTAATTATACTTCTAGCAAGTTCAGCAACTGGTAATTGCATACCACGTTTCACTATTTCTGCTGCATCATCTACAATGAACATCATGATCTTGTTCAGATTCAATCCCAATTTCAAATAGATTGCCCTTGCACGATCGGGGGTTGCAACCACAATATCAGCACCATCAGCAAGAGCATTCATTTGCGATTCCATTCCTCCTTCAGGATATAATCCTACAATCCGAATAGTTTGATTTTTATTCAAAAGTTCATATCGTTCAATTACTGCTAAAACATGCTCTTTATCCGGAACAAGCACCAATGCTCTGGGCGCTTCTTCAAAGCCATATTTTAATCGCATCAAGGAACCTAGAACGTAAGTACTTGTTTTACCTGATCCCTGAGGTGCAATAGCAATAATATCCTGCGCTCCCAGAATACGAGACATGGTTTTAAGTTGAATATCTTTTGGGCCCAGATAACCTGCATCAGTCATAGCTCTGACCAATGGCTTACTCAGCTTTAATTTTTCTAACAACACCATGCAAACAGATTTTTAATATTGAAATGCAAAGGTAGCAGATAGTATTGAGTAATGAGTATAGAGTATTTAGTATTTAGTATTTAGTATTGAGTATAGAGTATTTAGTATTGAGATACATTCTGCTTCATTTCAAAACAGCACCTCAGACCTCAGACAACTGATAACAGAATCAGGAATCAGGAACCAAGAACCAAGAACCAAGAACAAAGACTGTGTGGTGCTAATTTGAGATTTACTGCTTTTTTCAGACCTTAGACTTCATAGCTCAGACAACTGACAACTATTTTTTGAGTATAGAGTATTTAGTATTGAGATACATTCTGCTTCATTTCAAAACAGCACCTCAGACTTCAGACAACTGATAACAGAATCAGGAACCAAGAACCAAGAACAAAGACTGTATGGTGCTAATTTGAGATTTACTGCTTTTTTCAGGCCTCAGACTTCATATCTCAGACAACTGATAACTGACAACTGACAACTATTTTTTGAGTATTGCGTATAGAGTATTGAGATAGATTCTGCACCTGCAATTGAACCTTTAATGCTTGATGCA
>CAIJME010000122.1 GCA_903821625.1 uncultured Sphingobacteriales bacterium
TACTGCAGCCGTAATAGTAGAGACGATTCAGGGCGAAGCAGGTGTACGAGTACCGGATATGAATTATATGCAGCGTTTAAGAAAACGCTGTAATGAGACAGGCACCTTATTAATCCTGGATGAAATTCAAACAGGTTTTGGACGAACGGGTACATTATTCGCCTTTGAACACTTTAATATACATCCTGATATCTTATTACTTGCAAAAGGAATGGGAGGAGGAATGCCAATTGGTGCTTTTATCTCTAGCCATGAAATCATGAGTGTTTTAAAGGAGAATCCAATTCTAGGACATATTACCACGTTTGGTGGCCATCCGGTTAGTTGTGCTGCAGGTTTAGCCAATTTAGAAGTGATTATAGAAGAAAAATTAGTTAAAGATGTATCGTTAAAAGAATCTCTTTTTAGAAAGCACCTTCAGCATCCAGAAATCAAAGAGGTTAGGGGAATGGGATTGATGTTATGCATTCAATTAAGCAGCTTTGAACAAGTTGAAAATGTGAGCAGACGCTGTGTTGAAAATGGGATAATTATTGATTGGTTCTTACACTGCGATACCGCCATGCGAATTGCTCCACCTTTGATCATTACTGATAATGAAATACAAAAAGCATGTGCAACCATTATTGAAGCACTGGAATTTTACCGGGCTGGAATAGCCAAATAATTCTTAACCAGAACATTATCAGTTTAAAGCAGTACCTTTGCAGAAATATAAAATCGTTGGTATTTTTAACAGCGATGTAAAATCATTACATGTCATTCGAAAATTTAAATTTAATTGAGCCTATTTTAAAGGCATTAAAAACAGAAGGTTATACTACCCCTACCCCTATTCAGGAACAATCAATACCCATCATATTAGATCGCAAAGACCTTTTAGGCTGTGCACAAACCGGTACAGGAAAAACCGCAGCATTCGCCATACCCATTCTTCAGATTCTGGAGGGTGGAAAAATATATGATCAAGGGCCCAGAGCAATCAAATGCCTAATTTTAACCCCTACCCGTGAGCTTGCCATACAAATTGGAGAAAGTTTTACAGCATACGGCCGTCACACCGGAATGAAGCACACCGTTATCTTTGGAGGTGTTTCACAAGGCTCTCAGGTTTCAGCACTAAAATCAGGTGTTGATATTCTTATCGCAACACCGGGAAGATTACTGGATCTGATCAATCAAAAATTTGTTCAGTTACATTATCTAAAGATATTCGTGCTTGATGAAGCCGATCGCATGCTTGACATGGGTTTCATTCATGATGTAAAAAAGATCATAACCAAGATTCCACAAAAACGTCAAACCTTGTTTTTCTCAGCCACCATGCCTGACGAAATTCAGAAGTTGGCTAATACTATTTTGGTTAATCCTGAAAAAGTTGAAGTAACACCAGCTTCCAGCACAGCAGACACCATTGATCAGTCCTTATTCTTTGTTGAAAAAAATGATAAGAAAAAATTGCTTATCCATATCCTCAATGACAAGAGTATAAAGTCTGCGTTGATTTTTAGCAGAACGAAACATGGAGCTGATAAAATAACTAAAGATCTTGTTAAAGCTGGAATTAAGACAGAAGCAATTCACGGAAATAAGTCTCAAAATGCTCGACAAAAGGCATTGTCTAATTTTAAAAGCGGACAAATAAAGGCTTTAATTGCAACCGATATAGCCGCAAGAGGAATTGATATTGATGAACTTTCGCACGTGATCAATTTTGAATTGCCTAATATTCCTGAAACGTATGTACACCGAATCGGAAGAACTGGGCGTGCAGGTTCAAGCGGTATTGCTTATTCTTTTTGTGATGAAGAAGAAATGGAATATCTAAAAGATATCCAGAAATTGATCGGAAAAGAAATCCCCATTATTGAAGATCAACCTTATCACATGCGTGGCGCATCCTTTATTATGAGTAAGTCAACCAAGAAGAAAGGCGGATCAGGTAAAAAACCAAATCCATCATCCGGAAATGCTCCAATGAGCGGAAGTCCAAATAGACGATTTGGTAATAAAAGAAGATAAAAAACAAAAATGCTCCGAAATAAAATTCCGGAGCATTTTTTATTTAGTGGATAAGCCTTTAAACATTAAATCAGCAAGTAACTGATTTCCATTAAGATTTAAATGCACCCGATCAGTTGTGAGGATACCAGATTCTTTATTACCTGGATTATTAGCCATATTATACTCCAAAAATGCCTTTCGTAAATCAACTAGGCCACATCCATACTTGGATGCCAGATCGCGTATCATCTGGCTATAACGATTAAGATCGCCATCCAACGAATTACTAAAATCTGTCCTTTCACCAATTACTGCAGGTGTACAAACAATTACCTTAATACCAGAGGCCTGTAATTTTTTGATCATTGCCGTATAAAAAGCAAGAAATTTATCCGGGTCAGTACCGGTCTGACTGCTTTGCTTATGCCAAACATCATTCACACCAATGTAAATAACTACCACATCTGGTTTTTTATCTAAAACATCTTCCTGAAATCTGAGGTAAAGATCATACACCTTATTTCCACCTATTCCCGCACCAATAAGCTGATATGATGGGCCTCCATCCTGCTTAATTTTTTCCTGCATTAGGGTAATATAGCCTCCAGGCTTTACCCCTGCTTGAGTGATTGAATCACCAAAGAATATAACCTTTAAGGGCTTTTGGATTTGCATACCACTTAATAAGATGATCATTGTAAAAGAAAGAACTATTTTTTTCATTATTGATTTGATTTGAATGATCAAAGTACAAAATTGAAATCGCAAATTATAAACTTATATATCTTTGGTGAACAGGATTCCTGTTTAACCCATTTTTGCTCTTTTTATGAGATAAGAATGTAAAACCTGATAAAAACCTGCGTGAATATCGGCATCCACAAAGTCGATCTTATATTGAGCACATTTCAATTTCAGTTCTTTATGATAGGAATTTGCCGCCTCAAGGTATGATTCTCTGATATTATTAGGATGAATTTTGAGATTTTCGCCACTTTCGATATCAATAAAATGATACGGACGATTATCAAACTCAAAGCCAAGCTCCATCTTATGATCTAACACATTGAAAATAATTACCTCATGTTTATTATGCTTTAAATGCTGCAGGGATGCAAAAATCTTGTTCAGGCCTTCTGCTGACTCGGCTTCGAGCATATCACTGAAAATTATAACCAGAGAACGCTTATGAATTTGCTCAGCTATTTGATGCATAGCAGAGGCCACATCGGTAGGATGGCCACTGCTCTTTCTATTCATCAATTTTTCGAGCTCTGAAAATAAATATTTTTGATGTGCTGTGGTTGATTTTGCTGTGGTTGTCAGTTCCAATTGATCTGAGAAAAAACTGAGTCCAAATGCATCTCGCTGCTTTTTAAACAAATACATCAAAGAAGCCGAAGCATATACAGAAAACAAGAGCTTATTAAAAAATTGATCAGGATAATACATCGATGAAGAAACATCTATTACTATTTGACACCTTAGGTTTGTTTCTTCCTCAAACCGCTTAACAAAAAGCTTATCCGTGCGACCATATAATTTCCAATCCACATTTTTGACAGAATCTCCAGTATTATAAAGTCGATGCTCTGCAAATTCAACAGAGAATCCATGAAACGGACTTTTATGCAGACCCGTTATAAAGCCCTCTACAACCTGTTGCGAGAGCAACTCAAGATTTCCGAAATCCTGAAGATCTTTATAATTTGACAGCTTAGGTTCCATGCTCTAAAATAATACAATTTCGGGGTAAAGGATTCTGATTTTTTGAAATAATGCAAAGAAATTTTAGGAACAGCAGAATAAATACTCCCCCAAACATTGGATGAATTATAGAAAAAAATTAACTTCGAATGATTTTTTGCTATTGACCAAATAGCCAAATTATCCATCCAAAAGTCCAGTTATTTTAAATTAAAGAAAATCAACATCCTATGATGATTTATAAATTCAGATATGCCTTAATTTCAGCATTGCTGATGGGTTCATTTTCTACACAAGCTCAACTCAAAGACCTGAGTTTCAAAGAAATTTTTTCTAACCCGGTGAAAGATATTATCAATCCAATTCCGGTATACAGGGGCTGGGCTGACAATACACATTATATTGAATACCGCATGGAAGGGCAGCAAAGTAAGCCATACACTGTTGATGCCCGCACAGGAGAAGCAGTTCAATCGGCACCCGCGCAGGTAAATGAAGCTTCAGTAACTATAAAAAATAAAGATGTTTTTTTCAAGGATGCTTTGGGAACAGAAAAACAATTAACTAAGGATAGTATTGCTGAAAAAAATCCAACCTTATCTCCTGATAAAACTCAGGTTGCCTTTACAAGAAACAATGACCTGTATTCTATCGATATCGCTTCAGGCATAGAAACGCGATATACAAACGATGGGTCGGATGTGATTTATAATGGATGGGCTTCATGGATATATTATGAAGAAATTCTTGGCCGACCAACCCGATATAAGGCTTTCTGGTGGAGCCCGGATAGTAAACAGATCGCTTTTATGCGTTTTGACGATTCAAAAGTTCCTGTATTTCCTATTTACAATTCAAACGGGCAACATGGCTTTCTTGAAAATACCAGGTATCCTAAACCTGGAGACCAAAATCCTGAAGTCAAAATGGGAATAGTTAACAGCGGTTCAAATGGAATAGTTTGGGCTGATTTCGATCCAAAAAACGATCAGTATTTTGGCACTCCTTTCTGGATGGCCGATAGCAAAACACTGTGGATGCAATGGATGAACCGCGATCAAAATCATCTCATTATTTATAGTGTCAATCCATTGAATGGTAGCAAAAGGGCTATTCATGAAGAAACACAAAAAACCTGGGTCGACTGGTTTGATGATCTGTATTTTCTTAAAAATGGACAAGGTTTTATCCTGAAAAGCGATAAGAGCGGCTGGGGTCATTTTTATTATTATGACCTTGAAGGCAAGTTGAAAAAACAATTAACATCCGGATATTGGCGAGTGAACCAATTAGTACTAGTTGATGAAAAGGATCAAGAAATATTTTTCACAGCAAGACAAGAAAATTCAACAAGAAACGACCTTTATCGGGTTAGCTTGAAGGGTAATGAAGAACCTATCAGATTAACCTTTGGAAATTATGACCATCAGATCAGTATTTCACCCGACGGAAACTATTTCCTGACAACTTATTCTAATATATCAAGTGCCCCTAAATCAGCTTTATTGGATAATAAAGGAAATATTATTCGTGAACTATCCGATTCAAAAGGCTCAGCATTTGATTCCTATCAACTTCCTAAAACAGAACTTAGCTATTACAAGACGCGCGACGGCCTCGAACTCCCGATGACCATTACGTTACCTTTAAATTTTGATCCAACCAAAAAATATCCTGTCTGGATTTCTGTTTATGGTGGTCCGGATGCCGGAACTGTTTACGACCGATGGAAAAGTCCACTTGGGCTTACCTACTGGTGGGCTAAAGAAGGTATCATTCAAGTAGCTATTGATAACCGAAGTTCAGGGCATCTGGGAAAGACAGGAATGGATTTCATTTACCGAAAAATGGGTAAATACGAGATCGAGGATTATATGGATGCGGCAAATCTACTCAAATCGAAACCTTATGTTGACGGTACACGAATCGGAATTACGGGGGGCAGCTTTGGCGGGTATATCACTGCAATGGCATTGACTTATGGATCGGATGTATTCACACATGGTATAGCTAATTACTCTGTAACTGATTGGTCACTTTATGATACACATTATACCGAACGCTTCATGGGAACCCCTAAGAATAACCCTGAAGGATATAAGATCACCTCAGCAATAACGTATGCAGATCGGCTAAAAGGAAACTTGCGTATTGTACATGGCACTATGGATGATAATGTTCACATGCAGAACAGCATTCAACTAATCAACAAACTGCAAGATCTAAATAAACATTTTGAATTCATGCTCTATCCAGGTGAACGTCATGGCTGGGGTGGTTCAAAAGCAAGACATAGCAATCAGGAAAATGTGCGGTATATCTATCAAAATATGTTGCAAAAGCCAGTTCCGGCAGAATACCTGGAGTATTGGAAATAAAAATGAAAACAAAGAAATAAAAACAAAGAAGCTCCTGCAGATTTCTGCAGGAGCTTCTTTGTTAAGCGATATGTATTTTGCTTATGCCAATTGCTTGCTCAGCTTTTCAGCGAGAACTGATTTAGGCACTGCACCAATTTGTTTATCTACAATTTCACCATCTTTAAAGAACAAAAGAGCAGGAATATTACGGATTCCGAATTTCATTGAAATTCCCGGGTTGTTATCTACGTTTACTTTTCCTACAACTGCTTTACCTTCGTATTCTTTTGCAAGTTCTTCAACAACGGGGCCTACCATACGGCATGGACCACACCATTCTGCCCAAAAATCAACCAAGACAGGTTTATCAGATTTAAGGACTAATTCGTCAAAGTTTGCATCTGTTAATTCTAATGCCATAATAATAAGATTTTCGTGTTTATAATTTAAAGATAGTATTCAATATTCCTGCCACAAATATACCCTGCTTTTGTGACATTAATTCAACTTATAGCGAACTCCAACCAATTTAGAAATTTCTTCTAAAAATTCATTACTTGGATTGATCCTAACTGATTTTGAGGGCATTTCTAGTGTCGTTTCCTCATCATAATCCATGATCATGAATTTCAACTGGCAATTTTTACTTTCATTTTGATCAGAATTGATTCTTACAATTTCATCTATCTTATTCATGAAAGTTTCGGATAGTTCAGTTAGAGGAAGTTGAATAGTCAGACATTTTGACATTTTATCCCTCAATTCTGATAAAAGAACTATACTATTAACTTTAAACTCCCAGTTATCTTTTTGCTTAAACCGCTCTGTAACAACGCCTCTCACTTGTAGAAACAGACCGATAACCAAATATTGTTTTAGCTTGATATAATCTTCACCAAAAAGAGCAATTTCAAAAGTCTCGCCATAATCTTCGAACATGAAAGAGCCAAAAGGCTTACCCGTTTTTGTAGTACCGTGCCTGCAAGCTGAAACTAAACCACCAATGACCAAATCGCGATTACTTATTTTCTTGAACTCCTCCTGATCTTCAGGCATAATCTCAGTACCTTTCATTCTATTTACAAGGCTAAGGTGTTTAACCTTATGCGAACAGAAATTATCAAGCTCAAACTTATAATTGTCTAAGGGATGCCCAGTAAGATAAATTCCTATCGATTCCTTTTCATATTTTAACTTCTCTATCAATCCCCATTCTTCACATTCAGGCATTTGGGGTTCTGAAATTTCAGCATCATTTGTACCTCCAAACAAGGAAGCCTGGGAGGAGTTTAAGTTATTCTGAAAATCATTCGTGTATTTTATCAGACGCTCAATACCGTTATAAAAACTGGCATCAGGCTTAAAGAAAAATTGCGACCTATGATGTCCAAAGCAATCAAAGGCTCCCCCATAAACAAGATTTTCATACACTTTTTTACTAACAGATCTGGAGTTAGTACGTCGTGCAAAATCATAAATACTTTGATAAAGTCCGTTTTCTGTTCGCTCTTCAACAATACTTTCAACAGCCTTTTCACCCACCCCTTTCATTCCTGACATACCAAAACGAACCTCACCTTTTTTATTAACGGTAAAGCTCAGTTCAGATTCATTAATATCTGGTCCTAATACAGAAATTCCCATTTGTTTACATTCTTCCATAAAGAAGGATATTTTTTCGATGTTATTCTGATTGTTCAATACAGCAGCCATGTACTCAGATGGATAATTAGCCTTTAAATAAGCGGTCTGATAGGCTACAAAGGCATAACATGTAGAGTGGGATTTGTTAAAAGCATATTGTGCAAAAGCTTCCCAGTCTGTCCAAACCTTTTCGGCTACGTTTTCATCATGCCCGTTTGTTTTACAGCCCTCCATAAATTGGGCCTTCATTTTATTCAGCACTTCGATCTGCTTCTTACCCATGGCTTTACGCAACACATCCGCATCACCCTTGCTAAAACCTGCGAGTTTTTGGGATAACAGCATGACCTGCTCCTGGTAAACCGTAATTCCATAGGTTTCTTCCAAATGCTCCTTCATGTCCAAAAGGTCATAACTTACCTCCTCCCGACCATGCTTTCGGGAAATAAATTTGGGGATATATTCAATTGGGCCCGGACGATATAGCGCGTTCATGGCAATCAAATCCTCAAATTTATCTGGCCTCAAATCACGAAGGTACATTTGCATGCCGTCGCTCTCAAACTGAAAGGTTCCATTGGTATCACCACGCTGATAAAGCTCAAAAGTCTTTTGGTCTTCGAGTGAGATATAATCAATGTCTATATCAACATTATGATTTTGCTTGATTAAACGGAGGGCATCCTTGATGATGGTCAAGGTTTTGAGTCCCAAAAAGTCCATTTTAATTACACCCGCATCTTCAATAACTCGTCCATCAAACTGGGTAACCAGTAATTCAGATTCCTTAGAAGTTGCCACAGGAATAATATCAGTAAGATCGTATGGGGCAATAATGATACCCGCAGCATGAACGCCCACGTTCCGCACCGAGCCTTCTAGGATCATGGCCTCTTTCAACACATCCGCCTGCAGAGATTTACCATCTGCCAGAATCTTTCTTAGTGTTTTAATATTCTCAAAATCTTCGGGGTTCTGCTCCTTTTTAACCGTCTCAATTGGGGCGGTCATTACCTGCACCAGATTAGTGCCCGGCCTGTCGGGAACCAACTTTGCCAGCATATTGGATTCGGCAAGAGGAAGATCTAATACACGGGCAACATCTTTAATGCTTGATTTTGCGGCCATAGAGCCATAAGTAATAATCTGGGCTACCTGATTTTTACCGTATTTATCCACTACATAATCAATCACTTTTTGGCGGCCGGCATCATCAAAATCCGTATCAATATCGGGCATCGACTTACGATCTGGATTCAGGAAACGCTCAAATAGCAGATTGTATTTGATCGGATCGATATTAGTAATCCCGATGCAATAAGCCACTACAGAACCCGCAGCAGAACCACGCCCCGGACCAATGAATACACCCAAATCGCGCCCCGCACGGATAAAATCAGCTACTATCAGGAAATAACCGGCAAAGCCCATGGTACGGATCGTAAAGAGCTCGAAATTGAGACGCTCTTCAACCTCGGCACTGATATCCACATATCGGTTTTTGGCACCTTTAAATGCCAAATCTTTCAGATATTCCCACTGATTCATGTTCTCAGATTCAGGACCCTGATGAATTTTAAACTCATCAGGAATCGGAAAATTTGGGAGCATGATATCCCGCTTCAACTCAAGAATATCAACTTTATCTACTATCTCATTCGTATTGTCGAGTGATTCGGGCAGGTCATGAAAAATTGTGCCCATCTCTTGCTGACTCTTGAAAAAGAACTGATCATTAGGGAATCCAAATCGAAAACCCTTGCCGCTCTCTTCATCAGTTGCAATCGGCGTACTTTTCATATCGCCGGTGTTCACGCATAACAGGATATCGTGTGCATTGGCATCTTCCTGTTCCACGTAATGCGAATCGTTTGAGCAGATTACCTTAACATTGTATTTCTTTGCAAATTTAAGCAGCACCGCATTAACCGTTTCTTGCTCGGGGATATTATGGCGCTGAAGTTCAATGTAATAATCTTCACCAAAGAGGTCTAACCACCATTTAAATTCAATCTCAGCTTCTTCTTCCCCTTTCTTCAAAATAGTTTGAGGTACTGAGGCACCCAAGCAACAGGTAGTGGCAATGAGCCCCTTATGATATTTCAGGATCAGTTCCTTATCAATACGAGGCCATTTGCTATACAAGCCTTCGATATAACCCAAAGAGCATAGTTTTACCAAATTTTTATAGCCTTCAGCATTTTTAGCGAGTAATAGCTGATGAAAACGCTGATCACGCTTTTCTTTGGTAAACTGCTTGATATGACGGTTGTCTACCACATAAAACTCACACCCTACAATGGGTTTTACACCATGCTTTCCGGCTTCGGCAACAAATTTAAATACCCCGAACATATTTCCATGATCGGTAATGGCCATGGCTTTCATACCATCGGCTTGAGCCTTTTTGAAGAGACGCGAAATATCTGCCGCACCATCCAATAGTGAAAATTGCGTGTGTACGTGCAGGTGCGAAAAATCAGGCATAAAAATATTTTTGGGGTAAAATCAAATTTACAAATCTTTTAGGGTGTGAAGAAGGGTGTTGAAAAGTAAAAAAGAAATATTTTCGCATCAAGCAAAGACGCTAAATTTATTGCCTGAAATATATCCCAAGCAATCTTTATCGCACTGCTTTTTAGCAGAATTAGGAGTAAAAATTAAAAAACTTACAGAACAAGTATTAATAATTTCATAAAAAAGATTGAATTATCTATCTTCGTTTCAACAAATCAAATTAACCGTTAATGACGGTTTAGAATAATAAAAAGGCAGATTTTTAATTATAAATCTCTAACAGATCTGATCTCAAATTTAAATAAATCATAAAATGAAAATTACAGTTGTAGGAGCCGGTGCCGTAGGTGCAACCTGTGCTGATAACATCGCTAGAAAAGAATTAGCTGAAGAACTTATTTTGTTAGACATCCGCGAAGGTTTTGCTGAGGGCAAAGCAATCGATATGATGCAAACTTCTGCCCTGCTTGGTTTTGATACTAAAATCAAAGGTGTTACCAATGATTATGCAGCTACTGCAGATTCTGAGGTTGTTGTTATTACTTCCGGATTACCCCGTAAACCAGGTATGACCCGTGAAGAACTGATCGGAACCAATGCAAACATCGTAAAAAGTGTTACCGAGAATATCCTAAAACACTCACCAAATACCATTATTATCGTGGTTTCAAATCCAATGGATACCATGAATTACCTGACCTTAAAAACTTCAGGTCTTCCTAAGAACAGGATTCTAGGTATGGGCGGAGCATTAGATTCGGCAAGATTTAAATATTACCTAAGTGTTGAGCTTGGCTGTTCTCCTGCTGATCTTAATGCAGTAGTTATTGGAGGGCATGGTGATACAACCATGATTCCGCTTATTCATCATGCTACCTGGAATAGTATTCCGGTTACGCAACTTCTTTCCAAAGAACAACAAGAACGTGTAGTTTCATCAACAATGGTAGGTGGAGCAACATTAACTAAATTAATTGGAACCTCTGCCTGGTACGCTCCCGGAGCAGGTACTGCCGCAATGGTTGAAAGCATTGTTCGCGATGAAAAGAAACTGATTTCTTGCGGAGTTGCATTAGATGGTGAATATGGCCAAAAAGACATCTCATTAGTTGTTCCGGTAATCATCGGGAAAAACGGATGGGAAAAAATCCTTGATTTTAAATTATCTGATTCTGAACAGGCTGAATTTAACAAAAGTGCCGATGCAGTTAGAGCTATGAATGAGGTATTAAAAGAGTCTAATCATATCTAAAAAGCTGCTTTTATAGCATGGCAAATACTATAGTTCCGCTAGAACTAATCAATTTAAATGACGACGGCTTCCACCTATTGGTGGAAGTTCTTGTTTTTGGACAATCCTTTCATGCAGTTCTCGACACTGGCGCTTCAAAAACAGTTTTTGACAAAGCAACAGTAGAGAAACACAAAATAGATGGGGTATTGATGCCTTCAGATAAGCTTTCGACCGGTCTTGGGACAAATACCATGGAAAGTCATACCCTTATTGTTCCCATATTAAAGATCGGGAAGCTAAAATTAAAAAACTTTGAAGCCGCTGTTCTTGATCTTTCTACTATCAATCAAGCCTATTCTGAACTTAACCTTCCACCCATCATTGGAGTTTTGGGTGGGGATATATTATACAGCCACAGGGCAATTATAAGTTATAAAAAATTACGTCTTAAACTATTCAAATAAAGATTGATTCAGGCAAGCATAAAATGCCTAAGTATATCTACGATTTAATCTGGAACAAAAAAGCCCTCCAAAATAAATTGAAGGGCTTTTTTTAATAAAAACGCTTGACTTATATATCAATCCGAGCATATTTTGCATTTTTCTCAATAAATTCACGTCTAGGAGCAACTTCATCACCCATTAACATTGAAAATATATGATCACATTCAGCTGCATTTTCAATGGTCACTTTTCTTAGAGTACGAGTCTCAGGGTTCAATGTAGTATCCCATAATTGTTCTGCATTCATCTCTCCAAGACCTTTGTAACGCTGAATATTAACACTTTCCTCTTTTCCTGCACCTTTAAGTGCTTGAACAGCTGCATCACGTTGTTCATCGGTCCATGCATATTGAAATTCTTTACCTTTCTTAACCATATAAAGTGGCGGTGCTGCAATATAGATATATCCAAACTCGATCAAAGCCTTCATGTATCTGAAAAAGAAAGTAAGAATCAGAGTAGTAATGTGGGAACCATCCACGTCAGCATCGGTCATAATGATGATCCGATGGTAACGTAATTTCTCCATATTTAGAGCCTTTGCATCTTCGGCAGTTCCAATACTCACACCCATTGCAGTGAACATATTCTTGATCTCATCATTTTCATAGATCTTATGCTCCATTGCCTTTTCAACATTCAGAATCTTTCCTTTTAATGGAAGAATAGCCTGAAAATTACGATCTCTACCTTGTTTTGCAGTTCCACCCGCTGAATCTCCCTCGACCAGGTATAATTCACAAGCAGCAGGATCATTGTTTGCACAATCTGCAAGTTTTCCGGGTAAACCAGAACCTCCCATTACCGTTTTGCGCTGAACCATTTCACGAGCTTTTCGTGCAGCGGCTCTGGCAGTAGCAGCAAGGATCACCTTATTAACGATCATCCTAGCTTCCTTCGGGTTTTCTTCAAGATAATTACCCAGAATCTCACCTACAGCAATATCTACTGCCCCCATCACCTCATTATTGCCTAATTTGGTCTTGGTTTGTCCCTCAAATTGCGGTTCCTGAACTTTTACTGATATAACTGCTGTAAGTCCTTCCCTGAAATCATCACCTGTAATTTCAATCTTCATGTTTTTCAACATGCCCGATTTTTCAGCATAAGTTTTCAATGTTCGGGTTAATCCCCGACGAAATCCGGCTACATGCGTACCACCCTCATGGGTATTTATATTATTGACGTAAGAATGCACATTTTCAGTATAAGTATCATTATACTGAAGAGCCAGTTCAACTGGTATTCCTTGTTTAATTCCTTCTACATATATCGGTTCAGGAATTAATGAAGTACGCATTCCGTCAAGATATTTAACAAATTCTTTCAGTCCACCTTCTGAAAAGAATTCTTCGAATAAGAATGATCCCTCATCCGTAGTTTCACGCTCATCCGTTAGTGATAATCGGATACCTTTATTTAAATAGGCTAGCTCACGCAAACGTGCAGCAAGGGTATCAAATTTATAATCAGTAGTTAACGTAAATATATCAGGATCTGGCTGAAAAGTAACTGTTGTACCCGTTTTATCACTTTCACCAATCACCTTAACATCGTACTTTGGCTTGCCACATGAATATTCTTGGACAAATAATTTACCCTCACGTTGCACCTCAACCTTTAAAAGAATTGAAAGAGCATTCACACAACTTACCCCTACACCATGCAAACCTCCAGAAACTTTATAGGTATCCTTATCAAATTTACCGCCGGCATGAAGCACAGTCATTACTACTTCGAGCGCAGACCGTTTTTCTTTGGTATGCATAGCAGTTGGAATACCACGGCCATTATCCTCAACAGTAATAGAATTACCCTTATGAATGGTTACTTTAATGTCGGAACAATAACCGGCTAAAGCCTCGTCAATTGAATTATCAACTACCTCATATACCAAGTGATGCAATCCTTTAAACCCGGTATCACCAATATACATTGATGGGCGCTTTCTTACCGCTTCCAGGCCTTCAAGGACCTGTATATTATCCGCCGAATAATTAGATTTGTCTTCTGTTTCTTCGCTCATATTTTCTTATTACAACAAGTATCAAAAATAACCATTTACTATGGAATTTGTTGCAATGTGGATAAAATTACACCACATTTATTTACCAATAGTTTGGAGTAAATAAAATGGTTGAGATAATGGTTTGAAAGTTTATATTTGTTAAATTTTTATAAAAAAATATGAAAAAATTAATCACAGGCATAAGTAAAATTACGGCTATTTTGACCATTGCAGCACTTGTTGTCTCATGTAACAAAGACCAAACTAAATCTGCAGACTCTAAAACAAGCTCATCTGCAAACAATTCTGAATCTATAGTCTATGTAAATTCAGACTCATTGTTGACTAATTACGAATATTTCAAAGCAGTTCAGCTTACTTTTCAAGAAAAATCTAAAAAGGCACAGGCTGACTTGACCGCTAAAGGAGCTGCGTTTCAACGTGAAGTTGCAGCTTACCAGCAAAATGCAGGTAGTTTAAGTGCAGATCAGCGTGCTTCTACAGAAGAACGACTAGCTAGAAAACAACAAGAACTTGCAACGTATAATCAAAATGCAGGAAATGCGCTTTCGAATGAAGAAGCTGTAGAGAATGAGAAATTATACAATAAAGTTTCTGAATTTTTAAAGGTTCATGCTAAAGCAAAAGGATACAAAGTTGTATTGACCTATTCAAAGTCGAATCCGGCAGTTTTATATGCTGATCAAAGTCTAGATATTACCAAAGAAGTAGTAGAAGGTTTGAATACTGAGTATAAGAAAGACAAGAAATAAATAGTTTTAAAAATATTAAGAAAAACCCCGGAAACACCGGGGTTTTTTAGTTTAAATAGCATTTACATTACTGGATGGTATAATTTGATTAACCTACAGGTATCTAGAGCAATAGAAACATTGCTATTCCTGTTAAATTAGATGCTATTGACGAAATATCGATCTTTAATATTGAGAGCTGACACTCCAATGAAAACAGTTTTAACTTGTAGTTTTTCTAAAAAAACGCTATTCAAACCAGCCCTCTTGTAGGTCATCAATTTCTCTCCGATCTCTTTTTGTAGGTCTTCCGGCACCTTTATCCCTGCTTAATGTTGGACTCTGGAACATAGATTTATATTGAGGAGTATCCTCAACCGGGGTCAGGTCTTTATAAAAATTTACAGCAGTTTTTGCATCTACTCTTCGATCCAGTAAACCAACAACTTGTATAATCTTTTTATCGCTTCCCTTTTGTAGCGTATAAACCTCCCCTATTTTGACTATATGAGATGCTTTTAGGTTTTGTCCGTTTAATTTAATTCTTCCGGCTTTACAGGCTTCGGTAGAAACAGTCCTTGTTTTAAAGGCACGTATTGCCCATAAATATTTATCGATACGCAATTTCTCTGATTCCTGCATTTCCCAAAATTACGCAACAATTGATTGATTGATACAAAAATTGAAAGAAAATTCCTTTAATTTGCTTTAAATTAAAAGTATGACTACCGAATTAAAAAAACTGATTGAAACTGCATGGGAGGATCGTAATCTCATTAACTTCAAAGAATACAAAGATGCCATCAATAGTGTAATTGCGCATCTCGATAAAGGCGAGATCAGAGTTGCTGAACAAATTGGAAATCGCTGGCATGTAAACGACTGGATCAAAAAGGCGGTTATCCTTTATTTCCCCATCAGAGAAATGAAGGAAATTGAAGTGGGTCCATTTGTGTTCCATGACAAAATGAAATTAAAAACCGACTATAAAGAGAATGGCGTCAGAGTAGTTCCTCATGGGATTGCTCGTTATGGAGCATTTCTTGCAAGAGGAGTAATCATGATGCCTTCGTATGTTAATATTGGTGCTTATGTAGACGAAGGCACCATGGTAGATACATGGGCAACGGTTGGATCTTGTGCTCAGATAGGAAAGCATGTTCATTTAAGTGGAGGTGTGGGTATTGGTGGAGTTTTAGAACCTATCCAAGCCTCACCTGTAATTATTGAAGATAATTGTTTCATTGGCTCAAGAGCCATTGTAGTTGAAGGTGTTCACGTTGAAAGAGAAGCAGTGCTTGGGGCGAATGTTGTTCTTACAGCTTCAACCAAGATTATTGATGTAACAGGCGATGAACCTGTTGAATACAAAGGATTTGTACCTGCACGTTCTGTTGTAATACCGGGATCGTATGCAAAGAAATTTCCTGCCGGCGAATACCAAGTGCCTTGTGCATTGATCATCGGACAAAGAAAAGAATCGACAGATAAAAAAACTTCTCTAAATGATGCATTAAGAGAAAATAATGTAGCAGTTTAATGCTAAAACAAGAGCTTTTTTAATTAAAAAGGATGAATGGCATTCATCCTTTTTAATTTTATAGCATAAACATGAAAATAGGCTTTGACGGTAAGCGCGCAACTCAAAATTTTACTGGTTTAGGAAACTATAGCCGGTATGTGCTCAAAATACTGGCAGAATACTATCCTGAAAATAAGTACGCTGTATTTGTTCCTGCACCTGCAGAAAAACCTTTATCGCTATCTGAATACCCTTCAATAAACTTTCAGCATCCAAAAAACGAATTATTCAAAAACTTTTGGAGGAGTAGAGGAATTGTTAAAGATCTTAAAAAGGAAAAAATAGACCTCTTTCATGGGCTCAGCAATGAAATTCCAATTGGTTTAAAAAAAGCAGGAATCCCATCTGTTGTGACTATTCATGATCTGATATTTTACAGATATCCTCAATATTACCCCTATTTTGACAGAAAGATTTATGAACTCAAGGTTCGTTATGCTTCAAAATATGCAGATAAGATAATTGCTGTTAGTGAACAAACGAAATTAGACCTGATTAATTTTTTCAATGTAGAAGAATCCAGGGTTGAGGTAATTTATCAAAATTGTGACCCTATCTTTATTTCAAATGTAACTGAACAAGAAAAGAGCAGAATAAAGCATACTTATAATTTACCGGAAGAATTCCTTCTGAATGTAGGCACCATAGAAACTCGTAAAAATTCCCTGCTTATTGTAAAAGCTTTAAAGAAGCTAAAAGACAGTATTCATCTGGTCATGATTGGAAAAGAAACTCCGTACACACAAGTAGTCAAAGATTTTTGTGCTAACAATAACCTAATGGGCAGGGTACATTTTCTAAAAAACGTATCCTTCCAGGATCTACCTGGAATATATCAACAGGCCAGCATATTCCTATATCCATCCAAATTTGAAGGGTTTGGGATACCGGTGGTAGAAGCTTTAAGTTCAGGAATACCTGTAATTGCAGCTAAAGGATCCTGCCTAGAAGAGGCAGGCGGTAATAACAGCATATATGTAGATCCAACTAACAGCGATGAACTTGCAGATCAGATCAACTTAGTTATGAACAACAGCGAAAAGAGAGCGTTCATGATCCATTCAGGATTTGAACATATTAGTAATTTTTCAAATCAAAAAATTGCAGATAAATTATTCAACCTTTACCAAAACCTTATCTAAATGCTAAGAGATGACGTAAATAAGGCATTTGAAGTATTAAAGAATGGTGGCCTGATTCTTTACCCAACCGATACCATTTGGGGTATTGGATGCGATGCTACAAATACAGAAGCCGTAGAAAAAGTATTCAAACTTAAAGGGAGATCAGAAGAAAAAAGTTTGATCGTTTTATTAGATACTGCCAATAAACTTCAAAGCTATGTAAATGAGATCCCAGAAGTAGCTTACGATCTAATTGAGTATGCCGAAAATCCAATGACCATTATTTATTCAAATGCAAAAAATCTAGCAAAGAATGCAATTGCCAAAGACGGAAGTATCGGTATTCGGATTGTAAAACATGAGTTCTGCGAGCAATTATTGCAGCGTTTCAGAAAACCTATCATTTCAACTTCAGCAAATTTGAGTGGACAACCATCTGCTGCATGCTTCAACGAAATCAGTGAAGAGATAAAGCAAGGGGTTGATTATGTAGTTAATTATGAACAAGATGATACTTCCATAAAAAAAGCGTCTACAATTATGAAGCTTGAACCAGGAGGACTATTTTCGTTCATTAGAAAATAAGAATACAAAAACCATATTTTTCAAGGCTAATGTCTTCAATCACTTGAAAAAGTGTAATAATATGTTGTCCTTTGCTGTTGAATTATTGCCTGCTCAGATCAGGTTTGATGATCCCTGTCTCCTCAATTGAGATCCGATCTGATTTTATATGAAAGAATATTTACAACATCCCATCTTTGAAAGATTAAGTAAACTGGCAGAGCAATCAGAGACAGAAATTTACGTAATAGGCGGATTTGTAAGAGATTTATTCCTCAGCAGGCCATCCAAAGACATCGACATTCTAGTTATTGGGAATGGAATTAAATTTGCAGAAGCTGCTGGTAAACTATTGCATACCAAAGTTTCAGTATTTAAGAACTTTGGCACTGCCATGCTTAAGCATGGGGATCTTGAAATAGAATTTGTAGGAGCAAGAAAAGAATCCTATCGTTCAGAGTCCCGTAAGCCAATTGTTGAGAATGGTAGTCTTGAAGATGATCAGAAACGCCGTGATTTTAGTATCAATGCGATGGCTCTGGGATTAAATATTTCAAATTTTGGAACTTTATTAGATCCATTTGATGGAATAAAAGATCTTGAAAGCAAGCTTATACGTACTCCTCTAAATCCAACAGAAACATTTTCTGATGATCCATTACGAATGTTAAGAGCCATTCGATTTGCGACTCAGCTTAACTTTACCATCCATAGCGAGGCTATTGATGCAATTAAAAAGAATTGCGAAAGGATCAAAATTGTTTCACAAGAAAGAATCGCCGATGAATTAAATAAGATCATACTGGCCCCTAAGCCATCAACAGGATTCATTTATTTATTTGATACAGGGCTTCTACACTTAATTTTTCCTCAAATGGCAGATCTTTATGGTGTTGACGTAGTGGAAGGCAAAGGACATAAAGACAATTTTTACCATACGCTTCAGGTACTTGATAATCTGGCAGAAAATACGAATGACTTATGGCTAAGATGGGCGGCAATTCTGCATGATATTGCAAAACCTGCAACAAAACGATTTGAACCAGGGCATGGATGGACATTTCATGGACATGAAGACCGAGGGGCACGCATGGTTCCAAAGATTTTTGCGCAGCTCAAGCTTCCACTAAATGAAAAAATGAAATTGGTGCAAAAATTGGTACAATTGCATCTTAGACCAATAGTACTTGCTCAGGATGTAGTGACCGATTCGGCGGTAAGACGGCTATTATTTGAAGCAGGCGAGGAAATAGATAGCCTCATGTTGTTATGTAATGCAGATGTAACAACTAAGAATGAATATAAAGTAAAAAAATACCGGCGGAACTTTGACCTTGTAAAACAAAAACTGAAGGATGTTGAAGAAAGTGATCAACTTAGAAACTGGCAACCACCGGTGAGTGGCGAAGATATCATGCAGGCATTTAATTTGAGTGCAGGCAAAAATGTTGGCCTAATCAAAAATCAAATCCGAGAAGCTATTCTTGAAGGAGAAATTAAAAATTCTAGAGAAGAAGCTTATAATTTCATGCTAGAAAAAGGGAAAGCCCTTGGATTGATTCCGTTTGAAACAAGCTAAAAGACGAACAAAAAAAATAGTTTAAAAATGCAAATCAGTCTTTTCAAATAGTATTTTTGTAGAATAATAAAAATTATAGAATAAAAATGGCAATATATAGATTTAAGGTTTCTTTTGAAGATTATGATGATATTGAACGAGATATTGACATAAAATCTAATCAAACATTTGAAGACCTTCATCGTGCTATCCATCAATCAACAGGATACAATGCAGATTTATCGTCCTCTTTTTACGTAAGCAGTGATCAATGGATAAAAAAAGAAGAAATTGCCTTCCTCCCAAACCAGCGAAAAATCAATAATGGAGTTGCTACAATGGAGAACTCTAAATTGAGTAGTTTCATAGATGATCCTCATCAAAAATTTTATTATACGTATAATTTCGACAGACCA
>CAIJME010000123.1 GCA_903821625.1 uncultured Sphingobacteriales bacterium
AAACGGAATCCATTTAATGAAATTGAATGTAGTGATCATTATGCAAGAGCAATGGCCAGTTATGGAACTTTTATAACCGCTTGCGGATTTGAATATCATGGCCCCAATGGCCACATGGCTTTCAATCCTAAATTGAATCCTGAAAAGTTCAAAGCTCCTTTTACTTCTGCAGCAGCTTGGGGGTCTTATGAACAAGAAAGAGACGCTCAAAAACTCCGGGCAAGCCTGTTAGTTCGGTATGGAGAGTTAAGTCTGAATAGTTTCACATTGCATGCTTTGCATCAAGTTACTGGTCTGGAGGTTATGCTCGGTGATCAGCTTATTCCGGCATCAATCTCACAGGAAGGGAATAGATGCACCCTAAAATTTTCTTCCACCATCAGGCTGGTGCCCGGTCAACAATTAGTTTTTAAAGTTTAACATCATGCAGGTAATCAACAATACCGTGGTTTCCATTCATTATACTCTGAAAGATATCAATGATGTGCTCATTCAGGATACTGCAGGTTATGCTCCTGAAGCCTATTTACATGGAGCGGGAAATATTCTCGGCAAACTCGAAGAAGCATTGAACGGCAAAAGGGTAGGTGATAAGATGGAAGTACGCATTCATCCATCCGAGGCTTTTGGTTCAAGAGAAGACAATTTGGTTATTCAGATCAATAATGAAGATATTCCGGATCTTGGTAATTTGCAAACCGGAGATATTGTTCAATTATTGGATGGTCGGGAGGGTGTTTTGCTACATAAAAATAGCGATTTTTCAGTGCTGGATACCAATCATCCCTTGGCCGGTGAGATACTGGTTTATCATCTTAGCATTGTAGATATCAGACCCGCAACTGCAGACGAAGTACTTAATGGGTCACCTTTGCCTGAGGCAAAGTCTTGCTCAGGGGCAGAAGGTTGTTGTTAATTTATTTAATTTTCTTAGATCATGTTTATTCAAAATTCTCAATTCATGAAAAGATATTTCTATTGCTTACTTGTTTTATTGGTGTTTATTTCATGCAATAAGGCGCCCATCAAAAAGGGGACTTTTGGATATGATCTTGAATTTTTAAAACAACATCATCCAGATATGATCTTGCTCAAGGATTTGAACGGAAGTGCACAGGTAATCGTATTGCCTGCATATCAGGGACGCGTAATGACGAGTACCTCTGATGGAGAAAAGGGTTTGAGCTATGGCTGGATCAACCATGACCTGATTGCCACTGGAACATTTTCGGAGCATTTTACCGCTTTGGGTGGCGAAGAAAGATTCTGGCTTGGGCCTGAAGGTGGACAATTTTCGTTGTTCTTTAAAAAAGGATCAGACTTTACATTTGACAATTGGTATGTACCTAAGGCTATTGATTCTGAGCCCTTTAATTTAATTTTTTCAACTAATACCGAAGCCAAGTTTGAAAAGACCATGCAGATTAATAATTATTCGGGCACTCTTTTTGATCTTAAAATTAACCGGACCATTTCTTTGCTTGATCAAAAAACCATTGGGCAATTACTTGGTATCGAATTGAGTTCAGCTATTCGCTCAGTTGGCTTCCAGTCAGAAAATGTGCTAACCAATATCGGGTCTAAAGGCTGGGAAAAACAATCAGGATTGCTTTCCATGTGGATACTGAGTATGCTGCAGTCTAATGATCAAACCAATGTGGTGATGCCTTATAAAAAAGGAGATTCATTGAGTTTGGGTAAGATTGTTACGGATGATTATTTCGGTAAATTAACTTCAGATCGATTGAAAATAGGGGATGGCTATCTCTTGTTTAAAGCCGATGCCAAACAGCGGAGTAAAATTGGTGTTTCACCCAAACGTGCATTGCCAATTGCAGGTAGTTATGATGCAAAAAATAAAGTGCTTACCATTGCTCAGTTTACTCTGCCGGATGGCGCAAC
>CAIJME010000124.1 GCA_903821625.1 uncultured Sphingobacteriales bacterium
GCAGCTTTCCAGCGATTTTGCTGCTCAACTGTGTATACATCCTGAGGATTTGTCAATTCACCCGAACTCACCACAATATGGTTTGATGGCACGGTAATGCTGATGTCATAATCTCCATACTCGAGATAAAACTCACTAGGACCTGTATATGGCAGTGTGTTCCAACCTAAAACATCATCATACACGCACATTCTTGGGTACCATTGAGCAACAGAAAATATTTTGCCATTCTTAGTATTTAAAATCCCCATCCGGTCAGAACCATAGTCGGGCGAGATAAACGAATAGTCAATTTTTAGCTTTAACTGCCCTCCACCTGCTGAAATTGCAGAAGGTAGGTAGATTTGCATCCGGGTTTCCTGAATTAAGAATTCAACTGACGACTCGATAGTTTTACCTTTTTCAACCGAAATTAATTTTACAGATTTGATCGTATACCCCCCATCAAACTGCTGTCCTCGGGCACCATTACGACTTCCTGTTGGTGGAATAATGGCATTACCTCTTGAATCACTCTTAAACAAATTCTGGTCAAGTTGCATCCAGATAAAATCTAATTTATCAGGACTATTATTGGTGTAGGTTATTATTTCAGTGCCTGAAATTTGATTCGTCTGATCATTTAATCTAACAGATAGTTTGTAATCAGCACGATTTTGCCAATATTTAGGACCAGGCTGACCACCAGAAGATCTATAATCATTTCCATTTTTTGTATAAAATAACGGGCTGAAAGCATCATTATAATTATAGTTATTGATTGTAGGTATAGTCTGATTAGCCGTTTGTGCCCAAACCGAAGTAACAAAGCAAATAAGCGAAATAAGAAGCGATAAAAATTTTAATTTATTCATTTAATTATTTTTAGTGGTTGTAAAGAATTGTTCAAATAGCAAAGATTAATATAATTGAATTATTTAAGAAGCACCGAAAGCTGCTCTTCATTGAAGCCCAAAATAACTGCACCTGAATCTGTTTCAATTACGGGTCGTTTAATAACACTAGGTTTAACCTGCATCAGTTTGAATGCATCTACTTTAGAAACAATAGACCGTTGAAGTTCAGCATCAAGCATTTTCCAGGTGGTACCACGCTTATTAAGAAATGCCTCCCAGCCTAGCTTCTGTTCCCATTCTTCTAGCTTTTCACTGCTGATTCCCAGCTTCTTGAAATCATGAAATTCATACTCCAACTGATGAAGTTTGAACCAATCGAGCGTTTTTTTGACCGTATTACAATTAGGGATTCCGTAAATTTTCATTTTTATGTTCAATATTCTCGGTTTGGATTTTCAGAAAAATATTGATTATTTATTGAAACGGGTCATGGTTAGTTCAGTGCCGGCAGTAACAAAACTTTGAATAAACTCAATAGATTGATCAATAAGTGCAGGAAGTTCTTTTTGCTCATCTATATCAAAGCCACTCAGCACAAAATCAACCTGTCTTCCTTTTGGAAAGTTATCTCCGATACCAAAGCGTAATCTGGGATAATCTGCACTTCCAAGCATAGCTTCAATGCTCTTTAAACCATTATGACCTGCCGGACTACCTTTAGGCTTTAGCCTGATTGTTCCGAATGGCAAGGCCAGGTCATCAACAACAACCAATACGTTTTCTTTAGGGACTTGAAGCTCTTGCATCCAGTAATTCACTGCCTTGCCACTCAAATTCATAAAAGTGGTAGGTTTAATCACATAAATATTCTTGCTTTTATACTTGAACTCTGTATAATAGGCAAGTCGCATATTAAAAAAAGATGAATGCGCCTGCTTTGCAAATTCATCTGCCACCATAAAACCAATATTATGCCTAGTGTCGGCATACTCTGGTCCGATATTACCTAAGCCTACAATCAAATACTTCATGAAGAACAAATATGGCAGAAAGCTTTGAAAAAAAGCTAATTGAATTATAAAAAAAAGCAGCGCAGTTTTTTCCTGCGCTGCTGATCAAAAAATTAATGCAAATTATTTTTTAGCGTCGTTTTCAGCTTGCTTTAATGCACGAGACATTGTAACTGAAACGATAGTATCCTCTGGGTTGTTCATAATCTTAAAGTTATCGAACTTCAATTCTCCAACACCAACAGATTTACCAACTTCAAGTGAGGTGATACTTACTTCAACATTTTGAGGCATATCCTTTGGCAAAGCTTTAACACGAAGTTTACGTAATTTCTGAATTAACTTACCACCAATTTTAACACCTGGCGAAGTACCGGTTAGTTTTACAGGAATCTGCATAACAACTGGTTTCTTTTCATCTAACTCTAAAAAGTCAACATGTAAAGGTAAGTCAGTTAATGGATGAAAATTAACATCCTGAATAATGGCCTGTGCTTTCACACTACCAATTTCCAAAGCA
>CAIJME010000125.1 GCA_903821625.1 uncultured Sphingobacteriales bacterium
GGAGGTAATTTTAACTAACCACTAAATAGTATAGAGTATTGAGTATAGAGTATAGAGTACTAACTAACCAACTAACTACTAACCAACTAACAACTAAATAGTATTAAGTATAGAGTACTAACTAACAACTAACTACTAACCAACTGACAACTGATAACAGACAACAGACAACAGATAACAGACAACAGACAAATAATGGAAAGAATAATTAGCAAAACAAAAGGTGATCGCTGGATCTGGCTCATTGTGATCTTACTCTCAATATGGTCGCTCTTAGCTGTTTACAGTGCCACCGGAACGCTTGCCTATAAAAAGGGAGTTGCTAGCGAGCAATTTCTAATCAAGCACCTGGTGATGATTGTCGGAGGTCTTGCTTTGATGTACTTTTCCCATCTTCTTGATTATAGATATTATGCAGGTATCAGCAAGATATTGATGGTTATTACCATCCCTTTATTAGCTTACACCTTGTTGTTTGGAGCCAATGTGAATGAGGCTAGTCGCTGGGTTACCATCCCAATTATCAATCAAACTTTCCAAACCTCCGATCTTGCTAAACTGGCTCTTATTACCTTTCTGGCTAGGAGCCTTAGTAAGAAGCAGGAAAATATAAAAGATGTTAAAAAAGCATTCTTACCTATCATGGGCTCGGTTTGTGGCGTGTTTGTGCTCATCGCTTTGGCTAATCTATCAACGGCCTTAATGTTATTTGGCGTAAGTATTTTGTTGCTCATCATAGGGCGGATCAGTATTAAGCAAATTTCTATTGTCTGCCTTGCCGGCCTTATTCTATTGAGTGGTGTCATGCTACTTGGTCCGCGTCGCCAAACTTATATCTCAAGAATTGAAACATTCTTGCATCCTGAACGTGCAGATCCCGATAAATCATTCCAGGCAAACCAGGCTAAAATAGCCATTGCAATAGGTGGTGTTTTTGGGAAAGGCCCAGGAAATAGTACTCAAAGAAATTATTTACCTCATCCATACTCAGATTTTGTGTTTGCGCTAATCATTGAAGAATACGGCATGATAGGTGGGGTTGGCCTTGTGCTGATGTATTTGGTGTTCCTGTACCGATGCGTCTTGATTGTGACACAAAGCCCTAAAGCATTTGGGGCGTTGCTGGCTGCCGGATTAAGTTTTAGTCTGACCATACAAGCCTTTGCTAATATGGCCGTAGCCGTAGGCTTGGGCCCGGTAACTGGTGTTCCGCTTCCTTTGGTGAGTATGGGTGGTACCTCGATTTTGTTTACAAGTGTGGCATTCGGTATCATACTTAGTGTGAGTAGAGATAATGATGAAAAGAAAGAAAAGAGTCTAGAAAAGGTAATTGTTGGTGAGATACCAGCAATGGCTTGATGATAAATAAATACGGTTGTTAAAACCCGATCAATACGAATAAAATGACAAAAAGAGTAATCATAAGCGGAGGCGGCACTGGTGGGCATATTTTCCCAGCTATTGCTATTGCCAATGCATTGAAAAAGATCGATCCGGAAACGGAGATCCTTTTTGTCGGCGCTAATGGTCGAATGGAAATGGAAAAAGTTCCAGCTGCAGGTTATAAAATAATTGGTTTAGATATTCAGGGATTTCAGCGGGGCTCTCTGTTAAAGAATGTATTATTACCATTTAAGCTTTTACGAAGTGTATTAAAGTCAATAGCAATAGTAAAAGATTTTAAGCCAGATGTGGCAGTAGGTGTTGGTGGTTATGCTTCAGGTCCCTTGTTATATGCTGCTTCGCAGATGAAGGTTCCCTATTTGATACAGGAGCAGAATTCATTTGCAGGTATTACAAATAAATGGCTTGGAAAAAAAGCCTCTGTGATCTGCGTGGCTTTTCAAGGGATGGATAAATTCTTTCCAAAAGCAAAGATTCTAGTCACTGGTAATCCTATACGGAAGGAAGCTGTTGAAATTGAAAATAAACGATTCGCTGCAGCAGAACTATTTAGCCTTTCACCTCATAAAAAAACTATTTTATTAACTGGGGGGAGTCTTGGTGCAGGTACTTTGAATAAAAGCATGTTGGCCGGATTGGATAAGATCATCGCTGCAGATGTACAATTGATCTGGCAAACAGGTAAATATTATTTTAAATCAGTCACTGAACAGCTGATAGGAAAGGAACATACCAATATTAAAGTGCTTGAGTTCTTACATCGCATGGATTTTGCTTATGCGGCATGCGACCTGGTAATTTCAAGAGCAGGTGCAGGTACTATTGCTGAATTATGTGCTGTAAAGAAACCGGTCATACTGGTTCCATCACCTAATGTCGCAGAAGATCATCAGACAAAGAATGCATTGGCATTGGTACAAAAAGACGCTGCTGTTCTAGTTAGTGATGCTGTTGCAGAACAGGAGCTACTTGATATTGCACTTCTTTTGATTGAAAATAAGAATAAGTGTAGTGAATTGGCAGAAAATATTGGCAAAATGGAATTGCCTGATGCAGACAAAATTATAGCGGAAGAAGTATTGAAATTAGCAAAATAGAAAATTTTACTATGGAACTGGAGAATATACAACGAGTTTATTTAGTGGGAATCGGTGGAATCGGTATGAGTGGCCTTGCTCGTTATTTTAAGAAGCGTGGTTGCGTGGTTTGCGGTTACGATAAAACCGGCACTCCGCTTACTGATATGTTGAGGAATGAAGGTATTCCGGTAGTTTTTCTGGATGATGAAGATAGCATCAAAGTTAGCTTTCTGGAAAATGATCCAACTACATTAGTTATTTATACACCTGCTATACCTTCTAATTCCAAGATACTGAATTACTTTAAGAATGGAGGATTCACTATGATGAAACGTTCAGAAGTGCTTGGAATTATCAGTAAGGGCATGTATACCATTGCAGTGGCAGGTACGCATGGTAAAACTACTACTTCCAGTATTATTGCTCATGTTCTTAAGCATAGTGGATACGATTGTTCAGCCTTTCTTGGAGGAATTTCATCCAATTATAATTCAAATGTGCTTTTCGGCGAAAATAATATCCTGGTTGTTGAGGCAGATGAATACGACCGTTCATTCCTTACACTTCATCCGGATATCGCTATTGTAACTTCTATGGATGCGGATCATTTGGATATCTATGGGGATCAATCACATTTGGTAGAATCTTTCAAGCAATTCACATCCCAGCTTAAGGAAGGTGGAAGGCTTATCTATAAGGAGGGACTCGATCTGAGTGGTGGAAAAACATATTCCGCAAATATTGTAGCTGATATTCAAGCTGTGAATGTTCGTATTCAGGACGGTAGTTTCTACTTCGATTTTAAAAATGCGAACCTGATTATTGAAGATATTCAATTGGGTTTACCCGGACTTCACAATATTGAAAATGCTGTTGCGGCAATTGAAGTTGCCTTGCATTTAGGAATTGATCCAGAAAAGATTACTTCGGCCTTAGCCAGCTTTCTGGGTGTTAAACGCCGCTTCGAATATGTTGTGAAAGATATCAATCACACCTATATAGATGATTATGCACATCATCCGGAAGAGTTAAGGGCCTGCATTAAGGCAGTAAAAAGTTTGTATCCGGGTAAAAAACTGACAGCAATTTTTCAGCCTCATTTATTTACCCGTACCAGAGATTTTGCAGATGGATTTGCAGAAGTTTTGAGTTTGGTCGATGATCTGATCTTACTTGATATTTATCCTGCCAGAGAATTACCTATTGAGGGTGTGACCTCATCCATGATTTTGGATAAAGTAAAAAATGAATCCAAGCAAAACCTGACTAAACAGGATGCGGTAGAATATATCCGTACTAATAAGCCTGAATTACTGTTAACAGTTGGTGCAGGGGATATCGATACATTAATTGAACCTTTGAAAATAATACTTCAGAATGCTTAAACGAATTAATTGGAAGGGTATTTTATATGGCTTTATCTGGCTTGTAAGTCTGAGTGGGCTTGTTCTGTTCATGAGCTTTATTGAAGTCAAAAAGGGTGGTCAGAAATGTAAGGATGTGAAGGTAATCCTTCCGGGACGCAATAATTTTATTGAGCGTAATGAAGTAGATAGGATTCTTTTAGAAGCAGGTGGTGTACTGGTAGGAAGTTACTTGAATGATATAAATATCCATAAACTGGAAAATTCGCTTAAGAATAATCCATTTATTGAATACGCAAAAGTTTATGCGGATATGGATGGAATTGTACATGTGCAGATTAGGCAAAGAGTACCCATTTTAAGGGTGATTAACATGGCAAATGTTCATTTTTATATTGACGGAAACGGATTAAAAATACCGCTATCAGACAATTTTACTGCTAAGGCATTAGTGGCAAATGGTTTTATTGATGAGGATTTTTCGGGTCAGGTGGATACACTAAATTCTAAACTTGCAAAAGATCTTTTCAGGACAGCTCAGTTTATAAAGACTGATACACTTTGGGATAATCAGATTGAACAGCTATTTGTCAATCTCAAGGGAGATATAGAAATGGTACCACGGGTTGGAGATCA
>CAIJME010000126.1 GCA_903821625.1 uncultured Sphingobacteriales bacterium
CCGCAAATAACTTAACACCATCTCTAAGAACAATGGTTTTATAACGCTCTATACGAACCTCATTATTTTCTGGTCTTCTAAGTAATTCAGGGATAGTAGTATTAATCCCCAATTTATTGGCGCGCAATAAATCTGATTGATCAGACATTTGTTCTGCAGAGGCAAAGGCCAAAAACTGATTTCCTGAATCTTTTACCAGGTTAGATTGACTCTGAACAGAGAACCCGCAAACGAGCAATAAGTTCAGCAGCAAAAATTTTAGTTTTTTCATGTTTTTAAAGTTAAAAAGCCTAATAAAGATGTGAAATTATTTTGATTATTCCAATGATTAAATCCTGAAAACAGTATAGAAATCTATTTAAAAACAAAAGGTAAATAAAGACCAACAGATACGTTTCGTCCCTGATTGTAATACCCTGCAGTCTGATCACCTTCATCTAAACGGCCAGGTTTAAACCTACTGAGATGATCATAGTAAGCCTTATCCAATAAATTATTTGCCGAAATATTAATTCTTAACGGTTGATTTTTTAGCATAAAGGTTGTTCCCATTGCCAGATTGACCAAGGTATAAGCACCAGTTGGGGTTTCGAAATTATCGACTCGATTTTGGTTGAAAACATGATCCATCCCAAGAGAAAAATAGGTACTCTTCAAACCTCCTTTAACTTTTGGCTCTAGCCTGAGCTCATTCCTTAAAACTGCAGCTGGAATAAAAGGAAGCGCGATTTTGGTGGCACGGTTTACTCCTCGAGTATATGAAAAACTATTTTCAAAGTGAATCAGTTCGGCCGGGTGAAGAGTTAAGCTTGCTTCAATACCCGATAAATTTGCATTATCCTGCACAAAACGATAAACAGGTAATATTTCTGTATCCACAAGTATTGTTTCGTTACTGTTCTGACGATTGTAGATATAATTATTAATATGATTATTAAAGGCTCCCAAACTGGCACTAACCACATTATTGTTAAACTCAAAAGCAATATCCCCATAATAACTATTCTCCGGATTCAGATCGTTGTTTCCTACCTCATATCTGAACGTTCCTTCATGAACTCCATCCGAACTTAACTCAGCAATATTCGGAGAACGAAAAGCTGAACCAAGATTGGCCTTGAAGTTGAATTGATCATTAAACTCTTTGGTAAATCCAAGGGCTCCACTAACATTTGAGAAATTATTAGTGAAATTATTGAATTTAGGATTTCCATCTTCTTCCATTTGCTCGCCTGTTATGCTACGATAATCAAAGCGTGCACCTAAGTTAAACGTGCTACTCTCCCATGTCTTTTTTGCATACGCAAAAACGCCTACTTCATTTGAATTGTAATCAGGAATAAGAAGTTCTTCAGCCCTGTTCTTGTTATTCTGCAAAGTTCCAGAAAGACCAATTACAGGTTCCCATCCATTATTTTCATAGAAATAGTATTTAAAATCCGAACTATAGGTTTTAAGGTCAAAAAAGAGGGAAGGATTTATACGATCGGCTTCCAGTTCTCTTCTTTGGTTATTCTGATAAGCCAGGATGGTGCGCAATCGTCCGCTACCAAGTAAAACATGACTATTCATTGCAGCTTTATAATGCCTTATGTCTTGAAAGGGAAGAAATAAGGTGCGATC
>CAIJME010000127.1 GCA_903821625.1 uncultured Sphingobacteriales bacterium
CCAAAACCTGTTTGAATTTCATCCAGGATTAATAAGGTGCCTGTCTCATTACAGCGTTTTCTTAAACGCTGCATATAATTCATATCCGGTACTCGTACACCTGCTTCGCCCTGAATCGTCTCTACTATTACGGCTGCAGTATCTGTGCTTATAAAATCTAGATCAATAGATTTATTGAATTCGATGAAACGAATACCTGGTAGCAGCGGTCTGTAAGCTTGCTTATAGTGTTCGTTACCCATTACACTGAGTGCACCCTGGGTACTTCCATGATAGGAATTTTTGCATGCTATAATTTCAGATCGTCCGGTAAAGCGTTTGGCCAGTTTCATGGCTCCCTCTGTGGCTTCGGCACCTGAATTGACGAAATAAACAGAATTTAATGAATCTGGTAGTATTGAAGATAATTTACTGGCAAACTTTACCTGAGGCGACTGTATAAATTCGCCATAAACGGTTAAGTGAAGGTATTTGTCTGCTTGGTCTTTGATTGCTTGAACAACTTTTGCATTTCTGTGTCCTGTATTACTTACAGCAAAGCCGGAAACAAGGTCCATATAACTTTTTCCATCATAGTCATATAAATACATGCCTTCTGCACGTTCAATTTCAAGGAGACGAGGAGAAGTTGATGTTTGTGCCGTATTGAGTAAAAAAAGCTGTCGTGGACTTAGCATCTGTAAAAATACACATTTTAAAGCTTGTTAGAAATCAGCTAAAAAAATGTATTGAATAAATTGACTGCTTAATTAGTTGATTTGCGACGGTGATTTAGTTGCTTGATCAGATGTTCTCTGAATTCGTGTTCAGCCTGGTATAAAAGCAGGATTTTTTCTGAAGGCATGGTCTTGGAATAGAGTTTTTTATACTTTTTTTTAAGGTCCAGCATCTTACTTTCATAAGCAAGTTCTGCATTAACTTTATCATTCGGAGTGATGTCTGTTTTCTTTCTGTATTCTCTTCGTTTTTTCATCAACTCCATCAGTTCTTTTTGGTAATTATTGTAAACTGGCCAAAATTTTTGGGCTTCTTCGGTTGTGAAATCTAATTTATTAGTAATGAAGGCAACTTTTACGGCCTCAATCTGTTCATAACGTTCCCTGCGATTTTGTGCAAATAACGATACATGAAGAGTAAGGCAGAAAATAATACTCCAAATCCCTTTCAATAATTTTTCTTTCATAATGTAGTATTATTAATGTATTGTTCAATTTCATTTAATGAAACATCAGAAGAAACTTGCTGGAGCCCATCCTCACTTAAGTTTTCAATAATGTATTGATTATCATTGACAGTACTGTGAATTTGCAGGTAATTGATGATCTCCTGATCAGGAATTTCTGAGAGATCTCTACTTACGGTATAACCTGTAGTGTTGAAATAAACAGCAGTGCCTAAAACAAGGGTAATACATGCAGCAGCCGAGTAACTGATCCATGATTTGAAAATATTTTTCTTTATTTCTGGTCTCTGTTCGGCTAATTTGCTCTGAATACGTTCACTAAGGTTTGTAAAATAGGCTTCAGGAACAGTTAATCCAGTTGATGGAACCATTGATTGAATAGTTTCAATTGCAATTCTTTCTTCAATTCGCGAGGGTAGCTTTTGAAAGTAATCGGCAGGGATATTGAATTTTTCTGCTGATTCAAAACGAGCCGACTCAATCAGTATTCTTGAATTTAATTGATCAGTTAAAGATTCAAAATATCCGGATGGCACAACAAAAGGATTCACCCTCTGCATCGCTGCTAGAGTTGGTGCATCTTTGGCCCATTTCCTATCTGAATCTTCTAATTTCATAATCCTTTGATACTTTTCAAATAAAAAGGTTTAATCGGTATTTAATAATTGTTGTTCAATTTTTTTTACAGCGATATGAAAGGATGCTTTCAAAGCCCCCACGCTAGTTCCCAATATCTCAGAGATATCTTCATATTTGAGATCGTCAAAGTATTTCATGTTAAACACCAGCCTTTGTTTTTCAGGTAGTGTGAGCAACGCTTTTTGAAGTTTCATCTGGGCTTTATCACCATCAAAATAAGGGCTTTCTGCGAGTGTTTTAACCATATTTTTTCCATCATCATCATCAATAGAAACACTATTCCTTATTTTTTTGCGCTTTAAAAAAGTGATACTCTCGTTTGTTGCAATTCGGTATAGCCAGGTATAAAGCTGAGAGTCGTTTCTGAAGTTGGAAAGGCTTTTCCATACTTTTAAAAACACATCCTGTACAAGGTCATCGGTATCGTCATGGCTGATCACCATTCTGCGGATATGCCAGTATACTTTTTGCTGGTACTTAGTAAGTAACAAACGAAAAGCTTCATCACGGGTATTTTCCTGTGCGAATTTTTTTAATATTTCTGAATCCTCAACCTGCATATTTTTATTAATTGGCTTGGATTCGCAGCGCTTAGGTATTTTACTTGCGTTTGATAACCCTATTCACTGCCTTTATAATATCCTCTGTATCTAATCCGTACTTTTTCATGAGCTGATCTGGAGTTCCACTTTCGCCAAAACTATCGTTCACTGCTACATACTCTTGTGGAACTGGGTTGTTTCTTGCTAAAAGCTGAGCGATACTATCTCCTAATCCACCAATTCGGTTATGCTCTTCAGCAGTCACAACACATCCAGTTTTTGCTACTGACTTTAAGACTGCTTCTTCATCCAAAGGTTTAATGGTATGAATATTTATTATTTCAACATTGATGCCTGCCTCTGCTAGCAGTTCTCCTGCTTCAATAGCTTTCCATACCATATGTCCGGTTGCGAAAATACTAATGTCAGTACCTTCATTAACCATCCATGCTTTGCCTATTTCGAATTTCTGATCAGGATCTGTAAATACCGGAACTGTTGGTCTTCCAAATCTTAAGTAAACAGGGCCATGATAATCGGCAATTGCCATGGTAGCTGCCTTTGTTTGATTATAATCACAAGGGTTGATTACGACCATCCCAGGAAGCATTTTCATCATCCCAATATCTTCAAGAATTTGATGAGTTGCTCCATCTTCTCCCAATGTTAAACCGGCATGTGATGCACAGATCTTCACATTTTTATCAGAATAAGCAATCGATTGTCTTATTTGATCATACACACGACCCGTTGAGAAATTCGCGAATGTACCTGTAAATGGAATTTTACCACCGATGGTTAATCCTGCAGCAATTCCCATCATATTTGCCTCCGCTATCCCGATCTGGAAAAAGCGCTCAGGAAATTCTTTGATAAAAGCATCCATTTTTAATGAACCAATCAAATCTGCGCAAAGGGCAACAACCTGATCATTTTTTTTGCCTGCTTCCAATAAACCAGCTCCAAAACCTGAGCGAGTATCTTTTTTTTCAGTATATGTGTATTTTTTCATAGGACAAAACATTTCCTGATCTACATCAGGGATAAATAAATTTTAGGTCTATTCTGATCTTTTATTGGAATGATTAATAATCGCCAAGCGTTTCTTCGAGTTGCCCCAAAGCAGTAGCAAGCTGTTCATCATTTGGAGCTGTACCATGCCATTTATGGGTGTGCATCATGAAATCTACTCCATTACCCATCATGGTTTGCATTAAGATCATGATCGGTTTCCCTTTGCACGTTTTAGAAATTGCAAGATCGAGTACACGTACTACATCTGCCATATCATTTCCATTCATATCAAGCACTTCCCATCCAAAAGCCTCCCATTTGGTTCTTAAATTTCCTAAAGAGAGAATCTTGTCAGTTGGCCCATCGATTTGCTGACCATTAACATCTATAGTTGAAATCAGATTATCTACTTTATTGTGGCTGGCATACATTGCTGCCTCCCAAATCTGGCCTTCCTGCAATTCTCCATCACCATGTAATGAAAAAACAAGCCGACTGTCTTTATTTAATTTTTTAGCAACTGCAGCACCAATAGCAACAGACATTCCTTGACCTAAAGATCCTGAAGCAATACGTATTCCTGGTAAATTTTCATGAGTTGTTGGGTGCCCTTGTAACCGGGTATTAATCTTTCTGAAGGTAGCAAGCTCAGATGCTTCAAAATAACCTGATCGGGCTAATACACTGTAAAAAACTGGTGAAATATGTCCATTAGATAAAAAGAACAGGTCTTCACCATGGCCGTCCATGTTAAACTTGGTGTTATGCTTCAGGGTATGAAAATACAAGGCAACTAAATAATCAGCACAGCCAAGTGAACCACCCGGGTGTCCTGACTGGCAGGCATGTACCATTCTAACGATATCTCTGCGAACCTGAGAGGCAGTTTTTGTTAATTTTTCAATATCTGGAGTCATATTTAATGCTTTATGGCTTTGCTAAAATAGCCATGATTTCTGAATAGATGAGTTGCTTATGTATTTTATTATTTCTTATTCTATTGAGTATTAATTATTTCAGGATTTCTAATACCTGTGCAGATGAATTCTTAGTATCAACTTTGTCAATGACCTTGCGAATCATTCCATTTTTATCAATGATGAAAGTTTTACGTGAAACACCCATGTATTTTTTCCCGTACATATTTTTTTCAACCCAAACGCCATAAGCTTCAACAATTTTCTTATCTGTATCTGCGATCAATGAGAATGGTAAATTATATTTACCAATAAATTTTAGGTGTGATTTTTCATCGTCAGTACTTACTCCCAAAACTTCAAATCCTTCTGCTAGCAAGGATTCATAATTATCTCTGAAGCTGCACGCTTCTGCAGTACATCCCGGTGTATCATCTTTGGGATAGAAGTAAAGGATAATACTCTTCCCAGCAAAATTACTTAGGCTTATAGATTTGCCATTTTGATCATTTGCAGTAAATTCAGGTGCCTTTTGACCTTCGCTTAATTCATTCATTTATTGGATTTTTTGATGCACTAAAATTAGTAAAATAAATATTGTGAAGGGAATATTTCTGTTACTTGTAAAATACAGCATGGAACATGGCGGTATTATTTTTCTTGTCGCTTACAATAAGTTGGAAATCATGTTTTCCTTTGACCAGTAAATCGTCTAAACGATGCCATAATGAGCCAGATTTAGAGTCATATTCCATCAAAACCCAACGCCCGTCAAGCAGTGCGGTAAAGCTCTCGATTCCTGATAGATTATCAGCTATACGAAATTGAATCTTCGAGGCTGAGGCTAGATTCACTCCATCTCTAATGTTTAAAGGGATAATTTTAGGAGCCACAGTATCTAGGGTAAGATAAAAGCTATCAAAGGTTTTTAACTCAGCCTTTACAAATCCATTTTCATAATACCCACCCTGTGCAATTTTTCGGGTATTTACGATCAAGGCTTTACTTCGCAAATGTGATGGGAGATCTTCATTCGCGTTTATGGATAAACTATAGGTTCCGTTCAAAGGAATTAAACGATTGTGAACATGATGTATAGGCGAATACCCCCCGATAGGCTTGGGAGATTTGCTGTATACAAAATTCAGATCACTGAATAGCGTTTTCAGGGGAAACTTAATACTTAGCCCAGTGGTATCAAACGTATTTATTTGATTAAAAGGCATTTTTTTTCCTTCAAGCTGTTTTAATGATTTTTTTGATACAGGATTAAATCTGACTTTGAAGTTTAATACACTTTCATTTCCGGCAATATCTTTTACTACATATTTTGCCTCGTGTATATTTTGATCCGTACTATTTATTAGTCCAGTATTGACCGAATTTTTATAAATAGTCAATTCATTGCCTGGTTCTATGAAGCTCTTTTGTATACGTTTTCCACTTATAATCAATGCCGGATGATCAATATGTGAATTGATGCCGCGGGAGTGTTCAAAAGAGAATTTTTCCCAAACAGAAGAATAAATCAGCCGACCATCAATAAACAATTCAATAGAATAAGTTCCATTTTGGTTGTCTGATGCAGAGTTTTTATCAAAAGCGATAATTCCAAAGCCAGATTCTTCTTCAAGGGGGATTATGGCTTGGCTTGAAACCTGGTATTGCCCAGCAGCTCCGTTAACCTGGTAAAATTGCTTTGGTATATGTTCGCTAAAAGGATTTCCATTCAGGTGGTATACGTATAAGCCTGCTATTGCAGGTTTAATTCTGTCAGGAATGGTAATGCCAAAGAGTTGCGGATTAATGGTTTCTTCAGTTTTAGTATCACGAAGCTCAAAATGAAGGTGAGGCCCACTAGAGCCCCCTGTATTTCCGGCATAGGCAATGATTTCTCCTTTTTTAACTGGAATTTCAACGGAGAGAAGCGGAAAGTCAACATCAAATTTTTCGGTTCTATATTGGTAGGATGTTAATACCTGGCTTATGCGATCATTATAATTTCTTAGATGCATATAAACCGAAGTAAAGCCATTGGGATGATTTACATAAACTGCATTGCCACCGCCGCCAATTTGAACTCTGATTCTGGAAATGAAACCATCTGCAACTGCAAAAACTGGATAACCTTCACGCTGATTGGTTTTAAAGTCGAGCCCGGAATGAAAATGATTGGTACGTATTTCTCCAAAATTACCCGAAATTATAGGCGGCAGATCAAGCGGTGGCCTGAAATAATTTAGTGGGTAGCTGACCTGATTTGTCTGGCTATAAACCAGACAATTTATAAATAGAAAGACGAGAGTTAAATAGCTTTTCAACATTTGAATGCAGGATTACCGGACATAAAAATCCAGTAATTTTTCATCTTCCAAATAACCTGTCAAATGATCGCCAACATTTACTTTTCCAACTCCCTGAGGGGTACCCGTGAAAATAAGGTCTCCTTTTTTAAGGGTAATATACTGGGATACAAAGGCAATAATATATTCATAAGAAAATAGCAAGTCACTAGTATTACCGCTTTGAACAGTATTTCCATTCAGATCTAGCCTGATGTTCAGCTTAGTTAAATCTTTGAAATTTGATTTAGGAAAAAATTTACTTACCGGAGCCGAATTATCAAATGCTTTTGCCAGTTCCCATGGAAGCCCTTTTTCTTTGTGTTTTTGTTGTATATCCCTTGCGGTAAAATCTATTCCAAGTCCAATTTCATCAAAGTAATTACCTGCAAATTTTTCAGCAATATGCTTTCCTTCTTTTGATACTTTTAAAACGAGTTCTATTTCATGATGGATATCACTTGAAAATTCAGGGTGGTAAAATGGTTTATTATCCTTTAAAACTGCCGTATCTGGTTTCATGAATATCACAGGTACGGTTGGGACTGGATTATTTAATTCTTTGGCATGTTCGGCGTAGTTACGTCCAATAGCTATTATTTTCATACAGCGAATATATAAATACAGAATAAAAAGAAGATGAAATTTTGATTAAAGTACAGAGATGCGTTTTGTAATGATCTCTGATCCTACGCTAACACGAATAAAATAGAAACCGCTGGTGATACGTGAAGCAATGACGAAAGGTTTAGTTTGATCGCCAGCAGCAACTCGTTCAGAAAGAAGGGTAGTGATTTCATTTCCTAGAACATCCATAATTTTTACAATTACATTAGCATCTTTGCTCATGCTAAAGCTTAAATTTAGTTGATCAGAAATTGGATTTGGATACACTTTTACATTATTCAATACCTTGTCATTATCACCAGATTTAGAAGCACTCATGATCTTCGTATTACCAAAAAAATTGTCTTTGGCCGGTTTAAATGGAATGAAATTCACCTTTACACCATTTTTGAGGTAGGCCGGTTTATTGATTCGGGTATCCGTTATTTTGGTAGAAACCTTTGCTTTTACTTTTGATGAATCTGGCCTTGCTCCCTGCAGAATTTTAGATGCATAGGTATTGCCAGCCATGAATATGGTTAGCACTATGGATGTAAGAAAAATTCGCAGGTAGAAGTTTATCATACGCAATTACAACGAAAATATAAATATAAGGCATTTTAATATATACCAACAGGGTTTTGAGCCTTTTTAACAAAATTTAACTAAACCAAGTTTAAGATACGGCTGAAAACCTATAGATGTTGGTTTAAATTTAAAAAAAAATGACCGTAAATCAATGGTTCATTTATACAGTTGTGATATTGTTTTTAAGATGTACTTTTGTCAAATAATTTTATTGACGTGTCAAACATAAAAAATCTCCACAAGCTATCTGCTGCCGGTTTATTGATAAGTTTAGGTATCATTTACGGTGACATTGGAACATCTCCTCTCTATGTATTTAAGTCTATCATCGCAGATCGTATCATAACTGCTGATCTTATTTTGGGAGGCTTGTCTTGCATTTTCTGGACATTGACTTTACAAACCACAATAAAGTATGTCATAATTACGTTACGTGCCGACAATAAAGGTGAGGGGGGTATTTTATCCCTCTACTCATTAGTCAAGAAAAAGGGTAAATGGCTGGTTATTCCTGCCATGATTGGTGGATCAGCATTACTCGCCGATGGGATGATTACACCGCCTATCACAGTTTCTGCTGCAATCGAGGGCTTAAGAATTTTTTATAAAGACATACCTACAGTACCTATTGTCATAGTAATCATTTCACTATTGTTCCTGATACAGCAATTTGGAACGTTCATTGTAGGTAAGGCATTTGGTCCGATTATGTTTATATGGTTTACCATGATGGCCGTATTGGGAGGTTTTTATCTTATTCAGTACCCTGAAATTCTCAAGGCTATTAGCCCATATTATGCATACGCCTTATTGTCCACTAATCCAAGTGCATTATTTATTCTTGGTGCGGTTTTCCTTTGTACCACAGGCGCAGAGGCCCTATATTCTGACCTTGGGCATTGCGGTCGTCCTAATATTCGTATCAGTTGGATCTATGTTAAACTTTGTCTTTTATTAAATTATTTTGGCCAGGGAGTTTGGCTTTGGCAGCATCAGGGAAGTGCGTTAACATCTGGCGATAATCCATTCTTCAGTATTATGCCGGAATGGTTCTTAATTGCCGGAATTAGTATTGCAACTGCTGCTGCAATCATTGCCAGTCAGGCTATGATTTCGGGTTCTTTTACGCTAATATCAGAAGCAGTTAGACTTAACTTATGGCCAAAAGTTAAAATCAATTATCCAAGTAATCAAAAGGGACAATTATACGTTCCTTCAATAAATATTTTATTATGGGTTGGCTGTATGATTGTAGTTCTGATTTTTCGCGAATCTCAAAATATGGAAGGAGCGTATGGTTTAGCTATAAACCTTACCTTTATGATGACTACAATTCTGGTTGCTGTTTTTCTAAAGCGTAAAAAGTTTCCTAATTATCTGATTATACTATTTGTGACGCTCTATGGGCTCATTGAATTAGGATTTTTTGTAGCTAATATGGCTAAGTTCCTTCATGGTGGCTGGTTTACTTTATTGTTGGCTTCTTTATTATTATCCGTCATGTGGGCCTGGTATTCTGCAAGAAAAATTAAAAACCGTTTTGTGAAGTTTGTCGAGATTGATTCATACTATCCTATTTTAACTGAGTTAAGTGAGGATGAAACGGTACCTAAATATGCCTCTCAATTGGTTTATCTAACAAGTTCAAATTTTAATTCCGAGATAGAATCGAAAATAATGTATTCTATTTTACAGAAGCAGCCTAAGAGGGCAGATGTATACTGGTTTGTACATGTTGATGTTACGGATGAACCTTTTACACGAGATTACAAGGTTGAGTCTTTAATACCTAATAAATTGATACGGATTAATTTTAAGCTGGGTTTCCGTGTAGAGCAGCAGATCAATGTATTATTCAGGAAAGTTGTCGAAGAGCTGGTAAAAAACAAGGAAGTAGATATTACCAGTAAGTATACCTCTTTGAATAAATATAAGATCATTGGTGATTTCAGATTCGTGGTATTAGAAAAGGTATTGTCCAAATCGAATGTTTTAAGCTTTAAGGATAAATTCATCATGGACTATTATTTCATACTAAAGAAGTTTTCACTTTCTGAAGAACGAGGTTTTGGTCTTGATGTTAGCTTTGTAACCGTAGAAAGAGTACCATTAATGGTTTCTTATCAGGATACTAGCGAATTAATCCGATTGGAATAAATTTGGAATACGCTATTAAAATTCAAATAAGAGCCGGTATCATAATCATGATACCGGCTCTTTCTTTATTAAGATATTTTTAATACTCTAAATTTATTATTTATTCAGATTACTCTTGTGATAGGAGTAAGAAAAGTAAATGATCAGACCTAATCCAAGCCAAATCAAAAACCGTAGCCAGTTGGTGTATCCCAGTTCTGTCATCAGGTATAAACAACTTAACATTCCTAAAACAGGGATCAGCGACAAATTTTTCATGAATGATAGTACAGACATGATAATCGCTGCCAGAATGAACAGGAAATAGGGAAGTTTATCTTTGTAAACATGCCAGTCACCATTATAGTCAAACAGGGTCCAAATTTGCTCTTTGAATACAATCAATACTCCAATGAAGAGTAAGGGTACAATAAATTTTGAGTTTATGTAGGGGATGCGAAAACGTTTATGTTTGGATTCTTCGGCATCTTCTTTTGGTAGGAGCAGTACACCGGCGCATACCAAAACAAATGCAAATAAGGTGCCAATGCTGGTTAGGTCGGTTACCTCTGTAAGGTTCATGAATAAAGCCGGAATGGCCACTACAGCACCAGTTACCAGTGTAGCAAACCATGGAGTTTTATATTTGGGGTGGATGCTTGAAAATTTGGCCGGTAACAGACCATCCCTACTCATGCTCATCCAGATGCGTGGCTGACCCATTTGGAAGATCAAAAGAACACTCGCTGTAGCAATAACAGCACTGATTGAAATGATATAACTGATATTTTCCAATCCTACATTTTTAAATACAAATGCCAGTGGATCTTCAACCTGTAACTCATTATAACTCACCATTCCGGTTAATACTAGGGCCACCAGGATATATAAAACCGTGCAAATTATTAAGGAATAAATCATGCCTTTGGGCAAGTCGCGTTGCGGATTTTTACATTCTTCTGCGGTGGTTGAAATGGCATCAAAACCAATGTAGGCAAAGAACACTCCCGAAACACCTTTCATCATTCCTGCAAATCCATTTGGCATAAAAGGGTGCCAATTGGCTGGTTGAACATAGAAAAATCCTAAAATGATTACACCAATTACTACAGCAACTTTCAAAATAACCATGGCATTTGTTGCCCTTTTGGTCTCTTTGATTCCAATATAAACTAGGTAGGTAATTAAAAATACGATGCCAAGCGCGGGTATATCGGCAATTAATTTAAAATTACCGGAACCGGGGGCAGTTGCCCAAGCCTGGGCGGCAAATTTCGCTTTTTCGCTAATCGCACTCAGATCAGATCCGGCCGCGATCACTTCAGCATGTGCTTTTGATGCGGTCAGGTAATCCATGGTTAGGTATGCTGGGATATGAATATTAAAACCTTCTAGCAAATTTGTAAAGTATTCACTCCATGAAATGGCCACCGCGATATTGCCAATTGCATATTCCATCAATAGATCCCAACCAATGATCCAGGCAATAAGTTCACCAAAAGAAGCATAAGCATAGGTATAGGCACTACCAGCAACCGGTATTCTTGAGGCAAATTCTGCATAACATAAAGCTGAAAAACCACAGGTAATTGCGGTGATAATAAATAAAATACTAACCCCTGGTCCGCCCTGAAAGGCTGCATTCCCAATAGTTGAAAAGATTCCGGCGCCAATAACGGCTGCAATACCCATTAAGGTAAGGTCTTTTACGGTTAGAACCCGTTTTAATCCTTCAGCCGCAATTTCAGCATCCGAAAAACCTGCTTTACGGTCTTTCATTATCAACTCAATCGACTTTTTTCTAAACAGGTTTATGGACATATTTTTTGAATGTTGAATGCTTTAAGAATCAAACATAAAAATTATTTAGTTTTGATAGCGTATTCAAGCTAAATAATGAAAAAAAGCCTCTCTGAAATCATCTACCGTCAGCGATATTTCCTGATTTCTTTTTTGATCGTGTTGATTACAGGGTTTGCTCTGATGCTTGTGTTTTCTAAAACAGAACTTTTTTTATGGATTAACAGAAAGTACAATCCTTTTTTTGATCAGTTTTTCAAGCTTAATACCTTGCTGGGAGATGGATGGATGACCATCATGGTTGTTTGCGGGATGCTATTTTTTAAATTTCGCTATGCTGTACTAACAGCATTTGCCTACGCCTACAGTTCTATGGCCGTTCAGATTCTTAAAATACTATTCAACGCTCCAAGACCTATTAAATTTTTTGAGGGTATCGCTCCAATACGAACAATTGATGGTTATGCTATGCATGAATGGAATAGTTTTCCTTCCGGACATACCGCTTCAGCATTTACTCTTGCTGTTGTTTTATCTTATATACTTCCCTATAAGAATAGTCATTTGATTCTTGTACCTCTTGCAGTTTTAACGGCATTTTCTAGAGTTTATCTGGCACAACATTTTATGGAAGATATTATTGCAGGATCTTTAATTGCGGTAATAATGACTTTGCAGCTAATTTATTGGCTTGAACATACTGAATGGTATCATTCTAAGAAACTAGACGGTAGGTTATTTAAAAAAGTTTGATTTTTGCTCAAATGGATAAGCCCAGAATTTTTGCTTAATCAAGCTAAAAATACTAATTATGCTTGTAAGATGCTTCTTTATGAAAACTAGGTCGTTCAATTTTTATTGAATAGATCAAAACTGATTAACCGACTCTACGCAATTTTTTCATCGTTTGCGCTTATAAAATGCTAGAATTAATCTAGCTTTTGCAATTCACTTTTAATGAAATCTGCCAACTCTTTTACATAAGCAGCACTAAAGTTGAATTCAATTCCGGCAGTTTCATAGATCTCTTTTATAGTTTTTGTATAACCAAGCTTTAATGCGTCCAGATACTTTGAAAGTCCTGTTTCAGGATCATTTTTATAGTTTTTCCAAACTGCAATTGCTCCCAGTTGAGCAATTCCATATTCTATATAGTAAAAAGGAACTTCAAAAATATGAAGCTGTTTTTGCCAGAGGTTTTCAAGTGCATATTCATGTTCAGACCAGTCGGCAAAATTATTTCCGAAAGGTTCGATACTATTTTTCCAGGCTTGCGCTCTTTGTTCATTCGTGTGATCAGGGTTGGTGTATATCCAGTGCTGAAACTGATCAACAACCGCAACCCATGGAAGTGTTTTAAGCACATCTTTGAGTTGATCTTTCTTAGCCCTTTTTAATTCTTCTGGATTATCGAAATATACATCCCAATGATCCATAGAAATCAGTTCCATACTCATAGAAGCAAGTTCGGCAACTTCTGACGGGGTATGCTTAAAATCGTTTAATTCAAGATCTGAAGTGATGAAGGTATGAATGGCATGGCCTCCTTCATGAACCATCGTTGTCAAATCTCGGAAGGTGCCGGCTGAATTCATGAAAATAAAAGGCGCTCCACTTTCTGCCAGTGGATAGTTATAACCGCCCGGAGCTTTTCCTTTACGGCTATCTACATCAAAGAAATTATTAGCTTTCATTATTTCAAGTCTTTGACCAATGTAAGGGCTTAAACCCTGAAAGCACTTGATTGATTTCTCTATTAGCTCTTCACCATTATTAAATGGCTTTAGTGCTGGTTTTCCGGAAATGTCAACCTCCATGTCCCATGGCATTAATTCAAGTAATCCTAAAGCCGTGCGACGACTTTCTGCCTGCTGTTTTAATAGAGGAACTATTTCTTTTTCAACAGCATCATGAAATTTATAACAGTCTGTCGGGGTATAGTCAAAGCGACCCAATGCCTGAAACATATAATCTCTGAAGTTTTCGAATCCTGCATTGAGGGCTACTTGATGACGAAGTTTTAAAAGGCTATTGAATAGTTCATCTAGCTTATCTTTGTCTTGTAATCTACGTTCAGTTATGGCTTCCCAGGCTTGCTGCCTAACTTTACGATCTGTGTCTTTTAAAAAGACTGCAGCTTGTTCCAAAGTGTATTCCTTGTCATTAAGTTTAACAGACATGGAGCCAGTGATTCCTTGATACTTTTGCTGCTCAACTTGAATTTGAGTCATCAATGGAATATTTTTTTCTTGGAATAGTTCAAGCGCCTTTTTTATCCCACGGGTGTAAACAAAGTACCTTTCTTTATCTAAATTTTCAGAATACGGGCTGTCAACAAATTTCTTGTTTAATTGATTATTAATTGGAGCAATCTTAGGCTCGATTTCAGTTGCAAAAAATTGAAAATCCTTTAAAAGCGTTTCATCTGTAGTATCACAGGTCATACGAATATACCTCCACGCAAAATCCTCCTCGAGGGCTGCTTCAATTTCGCTCCTATCTAAAAGCCATTTTTCAAGATCAGAAACAGAGCTTATATTCCGAGATAGTAAATCATTAAATATAGGTTCAAGGCTAATCCAATCAATGTTAAGATTTTCAGGGATGTAGATTCTTGGTTTTTTAGAGATCTTAAGGTTGTTCATATTAAATTTGATTTCTCAAGTAAGCGTCAAGTAAAAAGAAAAGAGCAAATACAACTGATGCAATGCCATTGGTTGTGAAAAAAGCACGGTTCACTTTCGAAAGGTCATTTGGTTTTACCAATTGATGCTGATAGATCAGCAAAATAATAAAGAATAATATCCCTGCCAGATAGAACCATGACAAGTCTGAAACGATATAGGGCATACTCACGAAAATCACAGCAAGAATGTGAAAAATAGAGGATACATTCAATGCTTTTTTCTTTCCCAGCCATGCAGGAATAGAGTTTAGATTGTTTTCCCTATCAAATTCCTCGTCTTGAAGTGCATAAATAATGTCAAAGCCACTCACCCAGCATAAAACGGCTAAAGAGAAATAAACAGGAAGCATGGCAAATGCTCCGGCAACTACTAAATAAGCTCCTATAGGTGCCAATGCAAGTCCTAGTCCCAAAAAAAGATGACATAGTGGAGTAAATCTTTTGGTATAACTGTATCCAATTACAACTGCGAGTGCTACTGGAGAAAGGTAAAAGCAAAGTTTATTGATGAGTAAGGTGGTCAGTATAAAAAGTATACTATTTGCAATAGTGAATATCAATGCTTCATTTGAACTGATCTTGCCTGAAGGGATATCACGTATAGCTGTTCTTGGATTATGCGCATCGATTTCTCTGTCTAAATACCTATTAAAAGCCATTGCTGCATTTCTTGCAAAGATCATGCACAATACCATCAGTAAAAGTTTTAGCCAGTTAAACTCTTGTCCGGTTTCTGAGATGGCAAGAAAAAAACCAATAAAGGCAAACGGCATTGCAAAAACTGTGTGAGCAAATAATACTAGAGAAAAATATTTTTTCATTTACAATTTTGTATTTAATCGAGCTGGGAATGAAAATAAATCAGGGTAAAGCCCACTTTCAATATATTTAACGGGTAAATGACTTGTTCAGCTCATTAATAAAATTCAGAATTTCATCACGTCCCTGCTGATTTTCTGCTGAAGTAATGTAATGCATCGGCACTTCTTCAAAGATTTCCAGTAATGATTTTCTAAATTTTGCAACATTCTGATCCGATTTTACATGTGATTGCTTATCTGCTTTTGTGAAGATCAGTTGAAAGGGGAGGCCGTTCTCTCCAAGCCAAGAACAGAATTCAATATCGATTTTTTGAGGATCAAGTCGGCTATCGACTAAAACAAATACACACTGTAGATTTTCCCGGTTTCTGAGGTAAAAACTAATGAATTTCTGCCATTCACCCCGGTTGCTTTTGGATGTTTTTGCATATCCATATCCTGGAAGATCCACAAGTTGCCAGTTTTCATTGATTAAAAAATGATTAATCAACTGGGTTTTGCCTGGTGTTTGAGAGGTTTTTGCAAGGCCTTTTTTCTGAACAAGCATGTTGATCAACGAAGATTTTCCTACGTTTGATCGGCCAATAAAGGCATATTCTGGTAATTCAGGAGGAGGTAATTTATCAGTCCTGGTATTACTGCATTGAAATTCTGCACTTTTTATGATCATTTTACAAAGGTAGAATATTGACCGCAATGTTTTAAGATTGAATCTTTATTTCAATCTGTTACGAGTCATATTTATTCTATTTCTTTGTAAAAGGAATAATAGCTTCATTATCACAACTCTTTATCTATTATCTTTGTACATGTCTAAAACTGTACGTCCTTACCAGAATTCGGATGCTACCAAGAAAGAGCAGGTAGCAAGTATGTTTAATAATATCTCTGGAACTTATGATTTCCTGAACCATTTTTTATCACTTGGTATTGATATGATTTGGAGGAAGATAGCAATCAGAGAGCTTATCAAAGATAAACCCGCCTACATACTGGATGTGGCAACAGGCACTGGTGACCTTGCTTTTGAAGCAATTCAGACTCTAAATCCGGATAAAGTTGTGGGCATAGACATTGCTGATGGCATGCTGAGTATTGCCAGGGAGAAGATTCTAAAAAGAAACATGCAGGATAAATTCGAAGTTCGTTTGGGGGATTCTGAAAAACTACTTTTTGAAAAAGACACTTTTGATGCGGTGACCGTGGCGTTTGGCGTTCGTAATTTCGAAAATCTTGAAAAAGGCCTCACTGATATGCTCAGGGTATTAAAACCTGGTGGTAAAGTCGTAATTTTAGAATTCTCAAAACCAAAAATATTTCCTGTTAAGCAAGTATATAATTTTTATTTTAAATATGTAACTCCCACTATTGGTAGAATGTTTTCTAAGGATAGCAGTGCTTATACCTACCTGCCTGAGTCAGTTGCTGCATTTCCTGATGGAGATCAATTTAATTCCCTCATGCAAAAAGTTGGGTTTCTTAATACTAAATTTCGCCCATTGACGTTTGGAATCTGTTGCATTTATATTGGTTCTAAATGAAGAAATTTTTACTGCTTTCTATACTTATTCTTTTTTCTTTTAACAGATCAATCGCACAGAACAACTGGGGTGGAGGCGTAGATGATGAACAACTGCACTTTGGGTTTAAGTTTCAATATATATCATCTGAATATAAAATTCAGAAAATTGAAAATTGGAAAGGCCCTTTTATAGATCCGTTCAATGGGCTACCCATGATCAATAGCCAGCTCACAAGCTTAAGTTCTCCTGTTACGCCAGGTTTTGGCTTAGGCTTTGTTTCTGATTTTATGCTTGGCAATAACGCGAATTTACGGTTTACCCCAGGATTAGTTTTTGCAGATGTCATCGTAAACTATGAGTTTGAGAATCCAAGCCTCTCCAAGCAGCGAATCATTCAGGGAACTCTTGTAGATCTCCCTTTGGGGATAAAATTGAAATCAGATAGAAGAAAGAATTTCAGGGCTTATGTTATTGGAGGTGCTAAATATTCTATTGATATAGTTTCAAAAAAGAAAACGGATGATATAGCTTTAAGTCCGGAATCAAAATACCTAAAGAGTCTTAAAAATACCGTTTGGTATGAAGCAGGGCTAGGGTTAGACCTGTATTTTGAATTCTTTAAATTGTCACCTGAAATCAAATTTTCCCAATCTAGAAAAAGCGTGCTGAAGGATAGTGACAGATTAGAAAACCCATTCACCGCACCAATTGACAAGCTTTTTTTCAGGAATATTCAGTTCAGCTTGTTTTTTGAATAGCATTTCGCAAAATTGATTAAATTCGAATTTTATAATCATTATGTCTAAAATAGCATTAATAACCGGAGCAACTTCTGGAATTGGGGAGGCTTGTGCAAGTCTTTTTGCACGTCAAAATTATGATCTTATTCTCACAGGACGCAGAACGGAGCGTTTAGATGCGCTTGCCAAACGACTCGTTTCCGAATATGGTATCCGTGTCAATGTTCTTACTATGGATGTGAGGAATAAAGAGGAAGTTGAAAAGCTTGAAACTTTATCTGAAGATTGGAAGAAAGTAGATTTACTGATTAATAATGCAGGACTTTCTTTGGGAATGGATCCGATTAATTCTGCAAGTACTACAGATTGGGAAGTAATGATTGACACCAATATTAAAGGACTTTTATACGTAACCAAACTTGTATCCAACTGGATGATACAGAATGGATTTGGCCATATCATTAATATTGGATCTATTGCGGGTAAAGAAACCTATTTAAATGGAAATGTTTATTGCGCTACAAAACATGCTGTAGATTCTTTAAATAAGGCTATGCGAATTGATCTTTTGCCTCATAAAATAAAGGTTACTGCCATACATCCAGGTGCAGTTGACACAGAATTTTCTGAAGTTAGATTTAAAGGAGATAAAGATCGAGCTAAAAAAGTTTATGATGGATATGAGCCGTTACATGCTCAAGATATTGCTGAAACAATCTGGTTTGCTGCCTCCCGTCCCGCTCATGTTAATATTAATGATATGCTAGTAATGCCTACAGCGCAGGCAAGTACATCACACCTTTTACGGGAATAATCTAAAACTACAATCCAGAATTAGTGTAATTTTTTAATAATTAACTTCAACTAATCAGGATTGTGTAGTTTTGAAGAAATTACTAATCAATTATTTAACCAATTTAGGCAATGTCTCTTCAACAAACTATTGATCAGGATATAAAATCTGCTATGCTGAGTAAAGACAGTGCAGGGCTTCGCGGACTAAGGGCCATCAAAGCTGCATTACTACTTGCAAAAACAGAAAAAGGCGCAGAAGAAGGTATATCTGAAGAAATGGAGATTAAGGTACTTCAGAAGCTTGTAAAACAACGCAAAGAGTCTGCTGATATTTATCAGGCACAAAATCGCCCAGATCTCTATCAGATTGAAAATGAGGAATTGCAGGTCATTGAAACTTATCTGCCACAACAAATGGATAGAGTTGCCATCACTACACACATTAAAGACGCTATTGCCCGTACTGGTGCAGTCAGTATGAAGGATATGGGTAAGGTAATGGGTATTGTAAACAAGGAATTGTCTGGCAAGGCTGACGGAAAAACCATATCGGAAGTAGTCAAGGAACTCCTTGGGTAATTAAAAAAATCTAATACTGATTTCTAAAGCTTATTTTTAAGTATTAAATTAAGTTTTTACATTGATTTAAGATTCAGACTTATATCTTAGCATACAAAACGATATATGTACCTAACAATTTTATGGAGTTCACGATAAAAGAAGAAAACGGTTTTAAATTTATTGATGAGGGTGAAGGCGAGGTGCTTATATTACTTCATGGCTTAATGGGGGCCTTAAGTAATTGGACTGATGTGGTGAACGAATTTAAAAAAGAGTATAGAGTGATTATTCCATTATTGCCCCTATATGATTTTCCACTCCTCACCACGGGGGTTAAATCTTTAGCAAAATTTGTTCATAAATTTGTTAAATATAAAAAGCTAAAGAATTTTACTGTACTAGGTAATTCACTTGGCGGTCATGTTGGTTTAATTTATACCTTAAGTCATCCCGAAGAAGTGAAATCTCTTGTATTAACTGGCAGCTCTGGGCTCTATGAAAATGCATTTGGAGGCTCTTTCCCTCGTCGTGAAAGCTATGATTTTATCAAAGAAAAAGTTGAATTTACATTTTATGATCCTGCAACTGCTACCAAAGAGCTTGTAGACGAGGTTTACCAGATAGTGAATGACAGGATTAAAGTAATTAAGATACTGGCAATGGCTAAGTCTGCTATACGGCATAACATGTCTAAGGATATTCACATGATAAAAGTTCCTGTTTGCTTAATATGGGGTAGGGATGACAAAATTACACCACCGGAAGTTGCTGTTGAATTTCAGCAGCTTCTACCCAATTCTGAATTAAATTGGGTAGATAAATGCGGACATGCTCCAATGATGGAACGACCGGTTGAATTTAATGCCCATTTAAAAAAGTTTTTAGATCGCATTTATTAGCGTAATCCTATGTATGCATATGAACTGATATCTGATGCCATTCCTCCGGTCAGAACTTCGGATACTATCCAGAAGATTATTGATAGAATGGCTGAGTTCCGTGTAAATCATCTTCCTATTGTTGATAACAACCAATATATCGGACTTATTTCTGACCACGATTTACTGGATGCGCATGATCATTCACTCCTTGCTGGTACACTTATTTTATCTCTTTATAAGCCTTTTGTATCTGAAGAACAGCATATTTATGACGTGATTCGACTATTTTTTGAACAGAAATTAAGTCTTGTTCCTGTTCTTGACTCGAATAGGAATTATAAGGGTTCCATTTCAATTAATGCAATTATTGAGCACTTAGCTACAATTACATCAGCCAAGGACCCTGGCGGTATTATTGTTCTGGAGGTTGATAATAGAAATAATTCTTTATCCCATATTGCTCAGATTGTAGAATCCGACAATGCACAAATACTGAGTTCTTATGTTCAGTCTTTTCCCGATTCAACAAGACTTGAAATTACTCTCAAGCTTAACCGCACAGAGATATCGTCTATAATAGCTTCATTTCTAAGGTATGATTATCACGTAAAAGCAACATTCAATGACTCAAAGTCTGATGATGGTACTTTTGACAGATATGATCAACTAATGAATTACCTAGATATTTAATAAATCAATATGAAGATTGCAATTTACGGCAGGCAATTCAATAATACTGTATTACCGAATGTTCAACAGGTTTTCAATATTCTTGCAGAGCAAAATATAGAAACGCTGGTCCATGATAAATATAATCAATTCATATCAGGCAAAATATTCTTCCCTAAAAAATTTCAGATCTATAGGAATTACCAGGACCTGATGCTATCTAATGTTGATGTTATGATAAGCCTTGGAGGGGATGGAACATTGCTCGATACGGTTACCTTGATACGTGATTCAAACATTCCTGTGATTGGAATTAATTTTGGCAGGCTTGGTTTTTTGGCGAGTATTAATAAAGATGATATAGCATCGGCAATTAATAGCCTGATCAACAAAGAGTATACACTTGATAAGCGGGTTCAACTTTGTATTGAATCTGAACTGAATTTATTTGGCAATGAAAATTTTGCGCTGAATGATGTGACCATTCATAAGCGTGACACTTCAGCAATGATGATTGTTCATGCGTATTTAAATGGTGATTTTTTGAATTCGTACTGGGCTGATGGACTAATTGTTGCTACACCAACAGGGTCTACTGCTTATTCGCTGAGTTGTGGAGGTCCAATCATGTTCCCTGGTTCCGGGAATATGGTCGTTACTCCAATTTCTCCTCATAATTTGAATGTTAGGCCCATTGTCTTATCAGACAGTAATGTTCTTTCATTTGAAATTGAAGGAAGAAGCTCAAAATATCTCTTGACCTGTGATTCACGAACTGAAGTAATTGATACTTCAATAAAAATAAGAGTAAAAAAGGCTGACTTCGGAATAAATTTGATTAGGCTTAATAATGAAAACTATTTATCTACGTTAAGGAATAAATTACTTTGGGGAATTGATACCAGAAATTATTGATGTTAGACTGTACTGAATGCGTAGATTAATTCTTATTGCAATTTTCTCTCTTGGATTTACACTTGCTTCTGCACAGACTTGGGAAGCTGGCGGATTTTTAGGAAGCTCTGGTTATATGGGAGATATCAATCCTGTAAAGCCCTTCAAGTTTACTAATTTTGCTTTTGGTACACAGATTAAAAGAAATTTTGACGGTTATTGGTCGGCAAAGCTTGCTTTTATGGAAGGTAAGTTGCAGGGAAATGATGCTAATTCTTCCAATTTATACCAAAGACAAAGGAACCTCAACTTTTATTCTCCCATTTCAGAGCTTTCTTTACAGGTTGAGTTCAATCTTTTTAAATATTTAGCTGGAGCTGATATGTATGGCTATGGATCACGAAAGTTGAGTCCCTATTTGTTTCTGGGCGTTGGGGCATTCTCATTCAATCCCCTGACCGAATATAATGGAGACGAAATAGAACTAATTGCCGTTCAAACTGAAAACACAGTATATAAAAAAAATGGAATAAGTGTTCCGTATGGCGCCGGAGTGAAATATAACATTCATGGAAATTTCAACCTGATTGGAGAAATTGGTTATCGAACAACCTTTACAGATTATCTAGATGATATTAGCGGGAGATATCCTGATTTTACAGTGATTACACCAAGAAGTCCGATATCCCAGCAATTGTCTGATCGATCAGCGTTACCCCAAATAGGAATTCCAGGAAATCAACGTGGAGATTTTAGGATTCGCGATACGTATATGTTTGCCGGAATTAGCCTGACTTATACTTTCGTACCTATTAAATGCCCTACTTTCTAATTTAGGGATATGATACCTTTATTTAAATTAAGCACAAAAAGATATCCCATTTTCATTAATACTTTATGCCTTTTTAGCTATGCTGACCGAATTTCATGCTTATTTTTAGGTGTCATACTCTTTTTATTTGATGTAGTAGAATAACATAATTAAGTCATAACTTTGCATTTCAAAAATTTGGAAAAATTTTAAAGTTTAATCGTTAAATTTTAATTTTTAAACAGGCAATTTTTCTGTTTATAATGTTCCTAATTTTAATGTTAATAGGAGTCAATGAGTTTACTTGAACAGATAGATAAAGACCGTTTGCCTAAGCATTTGGCAATAATTATGGACGGAAATGGCCGTTGGGCCAAGGAGAAGGGTAAACTGCGTGTTTTTGGACATCAAAATGGAGTTTTGGCTGTCCGGGATACGGTAGAGGGTGCTGTAGAACTTGGAATCAAGTATTTAACTCTTTATGCATTTTCTACTGAAAATTGGAATCGACCTAAACTTGAAGTAATGGCACTTATGGAGCTGTTAGTTTCCACAATTAGTAAGGAGACCAAAACGCTCATGGATAATGGCGTTCGTTTAAATGCTATTGGAGATTTGAATTCCCTTCCTAAGAGATGCCTCGTTCAGTTGCAGGACACCATGAAAAAGACTGCTGGCAACACCAATTGTACACTCACACTGGCCTTAAGTTATAGTTCAAGATGGGAAATAACCGAGGCTGCGAAAAAAATTGCAGTTAAGGTTAGAGATGGAGAATTGAAAGCAGAAGAAATTACTGAAGAAATATTTGGTTCACACCTTACTACGGCGGATATGCCTGATCCTGAATTGATGATCCGAACAAGCGGGGAGTACAGAATTAGTAATTATTTGCTATGGCAAATAGCCTACACCGAACTATACTTCACTTCAAAATTATGGCCCGATTTCAGAAGGCAAGATCTTTTTGAAGCCGTTATTGATTATCAGAAACGTGAAAGGCGCTTCGGAATGACTAGTGAACAATTGAACTAATTTCACTTTTAACACTTTTTAACAAGCGATTAGCTTATTTTAGCACCGTTAAATACACCAAATGAACCGCATTCTCATACTATTTATATTATTAATATCTGGCAATTCTGCAATGGCCCAGTTTGGCAGAACAGGAACGCCAACACCTACAAGGACTACTTCTAATGATGAGTTAAGCTACCTTAATCCAAAAGAAATGATCATTGGGGGTACCATTGTTAGCGGCACTCAATTTTTAGATAAAGATGTTCTTATTACCATTTCTAAACTTACCAAGGGCGACAGGATAACTGTACCGGGTGATGCAACTTCTAATGCAGTTAAAAACTTATGGGCTCAGGGACTTTTTGACGATGTAAAATTGAATATTGCTGAGATCAGATCTGATACTATCTTTTTTGAGATCGCTGTGATAGAGCGTCCGCGTTTAACCAGGATTGAATTATTGGGATTGAAAAAAGGAGAGGTTGGTGATGTAAAGGACAAGTTAAATGATAAGACGGGTAAAGTTGTGAATGAGAATTTATTAAAAACTACCACCGATATTATTAAAAAGCATTTTACTGAAAAAGGATTTCTGTTTACTGATTTAACAATCGTTCAAAGAAAAGATACAGCAGAGGCTAATAATATGATCCTCGATATTAAAGTTGAGAAAAATGATCGTGTAAAAATAAGTGATGTATTGTTTACGGGAAATAAGGACTTTAAAAATAAGACGCTAAAAAAATATCTTAAAAAGACTAAAGAGAAAGCTATCTATAAAGTGTTTGGTTCAGGAAAGTTTCTTCAAAATAAATATGATGAAGATAAACTAAAAATGATCGCTAAAATGCAGGAAAAAGGATATAGAGATGCAGAAATTTTAAAGGATACCACTTATCGCACAGGAAAAAGTACAATTGGTGTAAAAATTGATCTTTATGAAGGTCCTCAATATTATTTCGGAAATGTTACCTGGGCTGGAAATGCAAAATATTCAACCAAAATATTGGATGCAATACTTGCAATTAAAAAAGGGGAAGTTTTTAGCGAAAAAAAATTAGATAGAAAATTGTCTAGTAGCCCTGGAGGTGATGATGTTTCATCTCTTTACCTGAATGATGGATATCTTACCTTTAGTGTAGATCCAGTTCAAACTAAAGTTTATGGTGATACAATTGACCTTGAAATAAGGATGTATGAAGGTCCGCAATACACCATTAATAAAATAATGGTCAAAGGTAATGAGCTTACCAATGATAAAGTTATTCTTAGAGAGATCCGTACCAAACCGGGACAGAAATTCTCAAAAGAACTTATTGTTCGTAGTACTCGTGAGATTGCTCAGTTAGGAAACTTTGATGATACAAAGACTGACCCTAAGCCAATTAATATAAATTCTAATGCTGGAACTGTAGATATTGAATATAATGTGGTTGAAAAGCCTTCTGATCAGATTGAACTATCGGGTGGTTTTGGAGGAGGCCGTGTGGTGGGTACATTAGGTTTGACCTTTAATAATTTTTCGGCACGAAATATATTTAATACGAGTGCCTGGAAACCATTGCCTAAGGGTGACGGACAAAAATTAAGTATCAGGGGGCAAACCAATGGTAAATATTATCAGTCCTATAGTTTTTCATTTTCAGAGCCATGGCTAGGGGGTAAAAAACCGATTTATTTTGGAATAAGTGCTTTTACATCACTTCAATCTAATGGACTTAGAAATACTGATTTTAATCAGCAAAAAATTCGTTTAAATGGGGTAACCTTTTCATTGGGTAAGCGTTTAAAATGGCCAGATGATTATTTTCAGGCTAATAGTTCAATCAATCTTCAACAGTATATCTTGAATAATTATAATCAGTTCATCTTTTCAACCGGAACCTCTTATAACTTTAACTTAACACAAGAATTTAGTAGGAATTCCGTAGATGCACCAATATTTCCAACTTCTGGTTCAAATTTAAAATTAACTATTCAGGCAACGCCACCATTCTCCTTGTTAAATAATAAGAATTATTCAGTTGCTACCGATAAAGAAAAGTATCGTTTTACTGAGTATCACAAGTGGAAATTTGAATCACAATGGTTTCAAAGAATTTATGGCAAATTAATTTTTAAAGCACAAGCTCAATTTGGATTTCTTGGAATCTATAATCAAGCAGTTGGAGAGTCGGCTTTTGAGCGATTTAAACTTGGTGGCGATGGTATGCAAGGATTCGATTTTCTTCAGGGTTCTGAGATCATAGCCATGCGTGGATATGCTAATAATGCAGTTATTCCAGCCGGATCAAATCCAACAATAGCTCGGGGATCAGGAAGTCCGATTTTTAATAAATACGTTCTGGAGTTGCGCCATCCCATCACAGCCAGTCAGACTGCAACAATTTTTGTTCTTGCATTTGCTGAAGGTGGCAATACGTGGAATACATTCAGAGAATTTTCACCTTTTAATATAAGACGTACTGCAGGTGTTGGTGCTAGGGTGTTCCTGCCAATTTTTGGCTTACTTGGCATTGATTATGGATTTGCATTTGATAAAATACCGGGTTTGCCAGATAATGGAAAAAATCCTTTTACGTTTAGTATATCCCAAGCGATGAATGGGGGCTTCAAATAATTGATATTATTAGGCAATAGACTTTCATATTTATATCTTTAATTTAAAAATTTACTAAGTAATTTATAGCCAATTACAAGAAACAATTTTATACAAATGAAAAAAATCGTTATTATCGCATTATTATTAGTTCTTTCAAGTTTGGGAGGATATGCACAACGATTTGCATATGTAGATAGTGATTATATCCTGAAGCATATTCCGGAGTATAATTCATCTCAAAAGCAGCTTGATGCATTATCTGCACAATGGCAGAAGGAGGTAGATGTTAAATTTGCTAGTATTGAAGGAATGTTTAAGGCTTACCAGGCAGATCAGGTTTTACTTACTGATGAAATGCGTAAAAGTCGTGAAAACGAAATAGTAGAAAAAGAAAAGGAAGCAAAGGAATTTCAACGGGTGAAATTTGGATTTGAAGGTGAACTTTTTCAGGTTCGTACAAAATTAATCAAACCAATTCAGGATCGTGTTTCTAAAGCTATTCAAGCAGTTGCTGATGCGCAACAATTGGATATGATATTTGACAAAAACAGCGAAATTACGTTATTATATGCTAGTCCGCGTTTAGATAAAAGTAATGACGTAATAAGTAAGCTTGGGTATAAACCAGGCACAATTAATAAATAAGATCTCACTAATCATAAACAAAAAACAGAATACAGAAAAAATGAAAAATTTATTAAAAATAGGAGTGCTTGCAGTTGGAATGATCCTTGCATTTAATTCGGCAAATGCTCAGCAAAAATTTGGGCACATCAATTCAGCTGATCTTTTACAGTCTATGCCTGAAATGAAAACAGCCGATGCTAATTTTCAGACCTACGCAAAAGCAAAGCAAACATCTTTAGAGTTGATGGGTGCAGAACGTCAAAAACTGGTTACTACTTACGAAGAGAAATATAAAACATTAAGTGAGGCTAACAGAGCTACTTTAGAAAAAGAATTAACTACGTTAGGAGCAACGATTCAGGATCTTGAGAAACGTATTACTGAAGCTCAGGAAAAGGCTCAGGAAGAATTAACGACCAAACGTACTGAATTATATACACCAGTTTTTAAAAAGGCTGAAGATGCAGTTAAAGTGGTTGCAAAAGAAAAAGGTTTCGCTTATGTGTTTGATGTTTCACAACCTGGCGTTGTATATTTTGACGGTGGCGAAGATTTAATCAATGTGGTTAAAACAAAGCTAGGAATTGCAATTGCACCGGCTGCTAAATAAAAAAGCTAAAATAAAAAAAATGCGAAGCTAAGCTTCGCATTTTTTTTTGCCCAATATTTTATAGCTTGCCTGTTATATATACTCTCTGGTTGATGAATGAAAATAATAACCTATTTTTGAAACATGAGTTCAGCACTACCCATTGGAATTTTTGATTCCGGTATCGGAGGCCTTACGGTAGCAAATGCGATCCGCAAGATATTGCCAAATGAGCAAATAATTTACTTTGGTGATACCGCGCATATGCCCTATGGAGATAAATCGCCAGAAGCTATTAAATTTTATAGTCTTAAGATTGCTAAATTTTTGCTCGATAAAAATTGCAAGGTGATTCTTATTGCTTGTAATACTGCCTCTGCACATGCCTATCATGAATTACTTCATTTTTTAGGCAATCAGGTTCCAATTATTAACGTGATTGATCCAGTGGTTGATAAAATGGTTAAATCAGGAAGTCATGGCCGAATTGGGGTGATCGGTACAAAATCAACTATTCGTTCTGATATTTATGCCAAAAAATTTAAGGCAATTGATCCTGCAATTCAGGTTTCTTCACTGCCTACTCCTTTATTGGCACCAATGATAGAGGAAGGTTTTTTCAATAATAATATCAGTAAAACGGTCATTAATTCTTATTTGTCTTCCTCAAAATTAAAAAGGATTGATAGTTTAATCCTTGCTTGTACACATTATCCTTTAATAAAGCCAGAGATATCATCCTATTATAACGGCAAAGTAGAAATAATTAATACCGCTGAAATTGTTGCAGAGCATCTTAAAAAGCAATTAACAAGCCTTGATTTACTCAATGAGGCACCTCCAAAGAAACATCAGTTCTTTATTTCTGATTATACTCCATCTTTTGCCCGTAGTACCCAGCTTTTTTTTGGAGAAAAGATACATTTGTCATATAAACCAATCTGGGATTAAGTTTAAAAATATGATTTGCACTGCATTTTTAGGCAGATTATGTAAGTTTGCGTACATAAGCCCGATAAATTGAATTTCTATCTGACATATGTATTGGTTGCATGCGCATTATTTGTATTTACTGCACTTTTTACGCTGTTTGCACTTTATTCTGAGCGAAAAATATCTGCCTTTATGCAGGATCGTTTAGGGCCTATGGAAGTTGGTAAATATGGCTCCTTGCAGGCATTTGCTGATATTTTAAAAATGCTTCAAAAGGAGTTTATTATTCCAACAGCCGCCGATAAAATACTTTTTATTCTTGCTCCCATAATCATTTTTGTTTCAGTATACCTGGGATTTGCTGCTTTGCCTTGGGCGCCAGGACTTATTCCTGCATCCTTAAACCTCGGAATTTTTTACATTTTTGCCATTTTATCGATTGAAACGCTAGGTATTTTAATGGCAGGTTGGGGTTCAAATAATAAATATGCTTTATTAGGGTCGATGCGATCAGTAGCTCAGATGGTGTCGTATGAAATTCCAACCGGTATTTCAGTTTTGTCGGTAGTGATGATTTCTCAGTCCTTAAACCTTCAGGAGATAACGATCAGGCAGGGAATACTTACCTCAGATGCTATTAATTTTTTAGGTATTTGGGATGTTAAGGCAATTGGAGGCATTCTTGCATGGAATGTTTTTCAAGCTCCTCATCTTATTATAGCCTATTTTATCTATTTTATTGCTTCTCTAGCCGAATGTAACCGTGCGCCCTTTGATATTCCTGAAGCTGAATCTGAATTGATTGGTGGTTTTCATGTAGAATATTCTGGTTTGAGGTTTGCCTTTATATTTTTAGCTGAATATTCCATGATGTTTTTGGTTGGAATGATAGGTGTGGTGCTATTCCTGGGTGGCTGGAATACTCCTTTACCCAATATAGGATCTCTTTCACTAGCAAATTGGACAACAGGAATAGGCTGGGGTATTTTTTGGATACTCTTTAAAACGTTAAGCGTTGTAGCTATGCAGATATGGATCAGGTGGACGCTGCCACGTTTCAGGGTAGATCAGCTGATGAGTTTTTGCTGGAAGGTGCTTACACCTCTTTCATTTTTATGTATGCTCATTTCTGGAATATGGCGCTTAACAATGATGTAAGTTCATTGATTTTAAATTAAAAATAATAGGAATCGGGTTTGTTCCGTAAATCCTGGTAGAATGATAAGGAAAGTACTAAAGGTTTTTAAAACAGTTATAAAAGGGTTAAAACTAACGCTTAGACATTTTTTTGCTGCAACAGAAAGCAGAAAAGTGAAGGCTATATCGGATCCTGATTATTTTGCTCAAAATTCTGGTACAACAACTATTCAATATCCGCATGTTCAACTTCCTGTACCCGATGTAGGTCGCTATCAGTTGGATGTTGAGATGGATGATTGTATTGTATGCGACCTTTGTGCAAAAATCTGTCCTGTAGATTGTATTGACATAGAAAGCATAAAGTCAACCGAAGCTATTGGTAAAACTTCTGATGGTACTACCAAAAGATTGTATGCCGCAAAATTCGATATTGATATGGCAAAATGTATGTACTGTGGTTTATGTACTGTTGTTTGTCCCACAGAGTGCATTGTGATGACCGATACATACGATCGCAGTATGATCGACCTGAATGAAATGACCTATAAATTTTCAGATATGACAGCTGCTGAAGCTGATGAAAAGCGTTTTGCATTAGAGCAATTAAATGCGGAACGATTCGCTGCAAAACAGTTGGCTTTGCAACAAAACATAGGAAATCAAATATGAATACAGAACAATTGATCTTCTACTTTTTTTCTGCATTGCTGCTAACATCTGCATTGATGGTGGTGTCCATTCAGAATTTGGTAAGAAGTATTTTCTTATTTTTTGTTTCTCTTTTTTCTTTAGCAGCCTTATACATCTTTGCGCTTGCAGATTTCATTGCGATTACTCAAGTTGTAATCTATGTTGGAGGTGTGCTTGTGTTGATGTTATTTGCATTTATGCTTTCAAATAAGGAACTGCTAAACTCTCTTCAGCCCATTAAAAAAAGCTTTAAATTTTATCAACTGATCGGAATATTTATCTGCCTTGCCTTTTTATTTGTTTTGGTCAGTTTAAATTTACAAATAGATTTTTCCAATTTAAGCTGGATCAAATCATCCAATCCTATAATGGAAAGCGATAATACAACTCATACCATTGGTATATTGAGTATGACCAGATACCTGCTTCCATTTGAAGTATTATCTGTTTTTCTCTTGATGGCATTAATAGGGGCTGCACATCTAGCTAGAAAGGGGAAGAAGACATGATCCCATTGAGCCATTTTTTGATCATAAGTGCCGTTCTCTTCTGTATTGGATTATATGCCGTGTTAACTAAAAAAAATGCCATTCAAATTTTAATAGGAATTGAGTTCATGATCAATGCCGCAGTGTTGAATTTTGTAGCTTTTGGCAGATTTGATAAAATAAATGGAGGAGGTCAGCTTTTTGCATTATTTGCCATCGTACTGGCGGCTGCAGGTGTCGCAGTAGCATTAGCAATTATTTTAAATGTTTATAAACACTTTAAAACGATTGATCCTTCAAAAATTGATAAGCTGAAAAATTAAGATGGAAGTATTCGAATTTTCAGGATTTATTGCTTTAGTTTCACTATTGGTGATTTTGTTGCCATTATTTTCATTCCTGTTAATTCTTGCCGGTAGAAAAGGTAAGGGGGCTAACCTTGCTCTTATCAATATCTCCATATCGTTTATTCTTTCAGTTTATCTTTTCTCTTTTATTTGGAATAAACAGCCCATCCATTACCAAATTCCGTGGTTTTTAATTGGAAATATTGAATTTAAAGCAGGTGTTTTATTGAATAATCTTTCTGTATTAATGATAACCTTGGTTTCAGGAATCTCAGTATTGGTACATATTTATTCTAGAACATACATGAAAGGTGATCTTAATATTCATAGATATTGGGCGTATTTGGGCTTGTTTTGTTTTTCAATGCTTGGCCTGATTATTTCTGATAACCTTTTATTGATTTATTTGTTCTGGGAACTTGTCGGGTTTTCTTCTTTTCTGTTGATAGGTTTTTGGTACACTAGGCCAATTGCATCTCAGGCTGCCAAAAAAGCTTTTATAATGAACCGTATCGGTGATATTGCTTTCCTAATTGGAATATTAATCATTTTTAGTCAGTTCCGCACCTTGGATATTACTGCCCTTTTTGGAGATGTGGGACTGGTCAAAGCATCCTTGGTTGAGAACGGTTTTTGGATAAGTGATTCCCGGCAAATGCCTGAAGTATGGCTCAGTATTGCGGGTTTAGCCTTTTTTATAGGCGCTATGGCAAAATCGGCCCAGTTTCCATTACATACCTGGCTCCCTGATGCTATGGAG
>CAIJME010000128.1 GCA_903821625.1 uncultured Sphingobacteriales bacterium
TATTAAATAAATAGCTATTAATAAGATTTAAATATTTGATATTCTTATCCTAATATTACTTAAATTCGTTTACGTACCCGTTATGTTTAGATAATCTAATTTGCTTTTATAAATTTAACTATGAAACGATTTAACTTACTTCCGGTTTTACTGCTTATACCATTTACTTTCCAGAATGATCAGGTTCAATCTCTTAATTCTTTAAAAAGCATTAATCAGAAAAATGAGATAGCGCTAATAAATATAAGTAGAGCTAGGGCAGATGAATTGATTTCTAAATTACCTCTTACTGATCCCTGGATTATAAAACCAGACGGCAGTTCATTAGCTTGGGGCGAAGCAGCTACATTAGAGACTCTGGTTGATTTATATGAAGCTACTGAAGATCCTACTTATTTAAATGAGGTAGCTCGCCGTGGCGACCGCTTATTGAACCACCGTGATGATAGACGAGGCATTGCCGATGGTTCAGGAAAAATTCGTCCAGCATGGAGTATGGGTTTAAAATATGTAGTTGCAAAAGAATATTTACTGGATACTGAAGGAAAAGTTATTGCAACTATTCGCTCCACCCCTTATGCAAATAATGATCTGACAAAAATAGTACTGAAACAAGATTCTAAAACAAAACGTTTTGATTTAAAAATTAGTAATTCGTTTTGGAAAAGAAATGAAAGCTTTTCTGATCTTAGTTTCGACCCTAAGGATGAACGTTTCATAGAAACTATTGTCAATGATCCAATGTCGCCATATTCCACACGTTCAGGAGATTATACGGATATTAAATCCAATTTAATCAGGATAAAAATTACAGAGCCCAATCTACCCATTACCCAAAGTATTACATTAAAATCTATACCATTAGCCTATACCGGATATTTAGGAATAATCTATAATCCAATGCTTAGAATGGCCGAATTTGCAAAATCAAAACCTGAATTAGCCAATCTTATTCCTGCAGCGAATCGATTTATAAAGGCAGCTGAAGAATCATACAAAGATGCCAATGCACGATTATGGCGTAATGGTCCAAATAAAGGCGAGGGCTATTATTTAACCTGTGAAAGAGGTGAATCATTTCCTGCCGACAATGTAGGTCAGCCGATCAATTTCTTAGCGATGCATACCACTTCGCAACTAGCATTATATCGCTTGACTGGTAAGAAAGAATATCGAGAACGCTCAGAAAAAATGTCCCAATTACTAAAAAATCGCCTTAAATATGTTCAAGAAGGAGATCTTTATGTTTGGACTTACTGGTATGAACCGATGACCACCGTGGGATGGAAACCGGAAGATAATTTATCATCGAATGTGATGTTTTATAAAGGCGCCGCAAATATGGAAGATAGCTCGCATGGCGTACTTGATATTGCAATGGTAATGGCTGCTCATCGAGAAAATCTGGTTTTCACAAAACAAGATGTTATGCGCTTTTCAAATACGCTTCTAAAAAATATACTTCTTCCTAACCGAACCGGAATTAGAAGAGCAGTTGATGGTAAAGGCGAAGATCATGCAGCTTACTTCCCCATTTTACATGGTTGGCTTGAGCTTGCTGCTGCTAATCCGGAAGTTTACAAGGAGATCCGTAATACCTATTTAATACGTGGAGAAGAGAATTTAGCTTTTACGGCCGAATTATTACGCTGGGAGCGTAAATTGAAAACAATTAATTAATAGTGAAAGAAAAACAATTTATAAATTCCGATATGTCAATTAAAAACAATTCTAGACGTGATTTTTTAAAAAAAACCTCCATAGGTGGCCTTGGGACAGCATTAGGAGTTAGTACTACAGTACCAGCTTTTGCTTCTTTAAATACGGTTGAACATTCAGTAAGTGCAGAAAAACTACGTGTTAAGCCGAGATATCATCGTTGGCATGTAAATCAAGGAGCTGAATGGCTAGAGGTAAATACAGGTCATGCAAATCTGGATTGGAATATTCCGGTTTCTCAGTGTGCACTAGTGCTTCTTGATGTATGGAGTAGACATTATTTAAAAGAACCTGAAGATCGTGCTGAAAAGATCATCAATGAAAAGTATATTCCACTATTAAAAAAGTGTCGGGAATCAGGAATGACTGTTATTCATGCCCCTTCGCCCCCAGTAGCTATAAAACATCCCAATTGGATAAAACTTATTTCAGATGAAGAATTGAATCCTCGTCAAGATGCTTGGCCTCCAAGAGAATTTCGTGGTTTGAGTGGAAATTTCAAAGACTTCAGAAGACCGTTTGAACCAAGAGAAGTAGAAATACAAGCCATGGTCAATCCGCATAAGTTTCACCCAATTGCTATGCCAATGGAAAGTGAAGCTGTTATTGCTAATGGAGAAGAACTGCATCGTTATTGTAAGCAAAAAGGTATACTATTTCTATTTTTTGCTGGCTTTAATACCAATGCATGTATGATTACACGCGATTATGGAGCATTACAAATGAGTAATAGAGGTTACCAGGTAAATGTTGTGCGCGATTGTACCACCGGTATGGAAAATAAAGAAACACAAGCCAAACTGTTACAAACTAATGGAGCTCTTTTATTTTTTGAAATGTTCGGGCAATACACGGTAACGTCTGATGAAATCATCAATGGCTTTTCTAGAAAAGCCTAATCTATTTTGAGTATTGAGTATTAAGTATAGAGTATTTAGTATTGAGATAGATTCTGCTTCATTTCATACAATCACCTCAGACTTCATACCTCAGATAACTGATAACAGATAACAGACAACTATTTTTTGTGTATTGAGTATAGCGTATTGAGATGGGTTCTGATTCATTCCATAGCAGCATCTTCACTTCATACTTCATGCCTCAGACCTCATGCCTCATACTTCAGACCTCCTACTTCAGACCTCAGACCTCCTACCTCAGACAACACAACACCCTTACCAATCCTCCGGCAGCCTCAACGACCATACATCATTGACCAAGGGTGGATTCATTCCTCCTGCAATCCATATTTTATCCTTAAAAACAAAGGTTGATGCTTCATGACGCTCTTTCCAAACTTTATCTGACTTGTATTCTTCCCAGGTTTTGCCATCTTTAGTAAACCAAACATCTTGATGGTTTTTATACGGATTATTTGACCAGCCACCCATTACCCAGATATGATCACGATAAACCACTGAATTGAACCATAAGCGCTCATGCCATGGTGCACTTGAAATTTCTTTCACCCAATTAATGCCATCTTCAGAGCTCCAAACATCATTTAAAGCATGATATTCTGGAACATAATTACCTCCACCAAAAACATAGATCTTATTATTCAGAACTGCAGCTTGGTGATATGCACGTGGAGACCAGCCTGCATTTGCTGTTGCCAATTTCCAATCCTTTCCGTTTGAAGAATACCATACATCATTTTTTAGGCTGTTCTTATCACCGAAATAGTAATTTTCTGTACCTCCAAGTATCCAAATCTTGCCTTTAAACTCAAGTATTGCTGATGCTATTCTTGGAGTCCAGGCTGCCTTATCTGTTTCTGACTTCCATTGAATGCCATCAGTTGAAGACCATACTTGATTACTTGCAGAGTGCCCCTCTAAGCGGCCATTATACCAGCCACCCATCATCCACATTTTATTTTTAAAAACGATAGACATGGATAGATCACTATGAATCCATGGTGCGGAATTGTTAATTAAATTCCATTTTTTACCATCGGTCGAATTCCACACATCACGCGGTGGTGCCTCTTTAGAATTGAACCACCCTCCAAAAATCCAGAGTTTATTTTTATAGACCAATTCAGCCTGAGAATCTCTAGCTTGCCAGGCTACTGCAGGGCTTTCTTGAATCCAGCCTGGATTTAGCTGCGCCCAAGTAACAGTTCTATATAACCCGATAATTAAAGTAAGAATGACAAATTTTTTCATGTAAAAAATGGAATTAAACCATGTATTATAAACCAAGCATCGTCTTTGCATTTCCTGATCTCAGTAAATCTTTAGTTTTTTCATCTGCTTCACTGCTATAAAGTGATTCAATACGTAATAAACCAGTAAGGTAATCAAGTATAGGTGAATGCGTTCCGAATGCAAACTTATCCTCACCAAATTGTTTGATAAAATCAGCCATATTAGTAATAGCCCTACCTGATGTATCAAATAAAAGATTAGTCCTTTTAACCAAGTTTAGCTCTTCTGCATCTAGTTTTGTAGCATTGGCAAAATTCAGTATTATATATTTTGCATCTGGAACAGCCTTTACAATTGGTAAGATATTTTTTAAATTCCATTCTCTTATACCATTGTTTTTCACGTAGGCTGTATCAATCCAAGAGCGCTGTCTAGGATCTTCCATACGGAAATTAAATACCACCGGCAAACCATAATCCCGAACCCGTTTAACTAATTCAATACACGCTGGATCAAGAATTTCATAGTCGTGGTAACTGGGATATAGTCTAACCCCTTTAAAACCAAAATTTTTTATACAGATTTCTAAATCATCTTGCCAGCCAGCATAAATCGGATTAATGACCGCATAAGGAATAAATCGGTCTTTAAATTTTCGATTTGATCGGATTTCTTCAAATAGTTCCTCATTTGAAGATTGGGTATTTTTATAAAAAATACCATTCAGATTACTAATTACTGAAAGATCCACACCAAATTTATTCATCCTTGAATATAATGCTTCGCAAGTATTATACTTCAATTGCTGGAATGGCCAATTTCCTACATAGGCATTTATATCAATCAACATTTCTTCCTGATTTTTTTAAAATTTCATTGTAATTATCAAAAAAGACTTTCTTTTTCTGGTTTTCTGTCAGGTTAGATGCTAAAATCTTACCAACACTTTGATAATAGCAATTATCAGAACCAAAAAACAACCGGTCTTCACCCAATAGTTTCATAGCAGAATCAATCATATTTTCTGGATTATTGCTTCCTGATGTATCCACATAGATATTGGGATAATTTACAAATGATTTACATGCGTATTCCCAATCGCCACCACCACCAATATGTGCATACTGAAACATTGCTTCTGGATATCTTTTAGCGATGTCAACAAAATCTTCCGGGATTGAGGTATTTGGTCTGATACCGATATCATATTTCATTCTGTATCCTCCAAGACCAAGCTGTGCATATGCGTGCATGTGAATGATCATTTTAAGATCAATCATTTTCTCTATAATCGGATAGAATAGAGGATCATTGATCTTTAATTGCGTATAAACCTTTAATCCCACCATTCCCAAGTCCACGCAGCGCTTAATTTCTTCAAGTGACTCTTTCTGAAAAATGGCATTGGCAGTGAATTGACCAATAAGCCTATCTGGATATTGTTTCATGCAGTCAAGCATTAAATCATTATAAGACCTAAAATCTTGAGGGGTTCCCTCTCCTCGGTAAGCTGGAAGAGAAATAAACATTTTATCTATCCCTAAGCGATCTGCAAAAGCAATGTTTCCTTCAGGTCCTCCATCAAAAAGATGTGCATGAACATGTGAGTCAATCTTTCTATACTTCATGACATCATTCATCAAGTTATACTTTAATGTTACTGATTTTGTATCAGCAGCATTTAACTCAGAATTAGGATCATGCATTCCCAAAACACAATCAGAAATTAGAAATCCAGCGGCCGAAAGTGAAGCACTAGAAACAAATTTTCTTCGGTTAATAAAATTTGACATATTGTTTTTAACGAAATTTAAATTAGTAAACCTAAGTTAAGATATTTATAAGGTTACGTACACGTGAAAGATTTAATTTTTTAATACTAATAAATATCAAATTAAGAGTCTTATCAGTATATTGAGAGAATAAAAAGGCTTAATAACCGTATAATAAATTTTGAATATCCATAGATTATGACAAAAATTACTGAGCAAGCATCCAATTACAGACATTTAGATAAAATGTCGGTTGAAGAACTAACCAAAAATTTAAATAGAGAAGATCAAACAGTACCCATGGCCATAGAGAAGGCCTTACCTGAGTTAAATACCTTAATAAATACGATTGTAAGTAAACTAGAAAATGGAGGTCGCTTATTTTATGTTGGTGCAGGTAGTGGAGGACGATTATCTGTTTTAGACGTGATTGAATTACCAACCACTTATGGGGTTTCACCCGATCTTTTCAATGTAATACTTGCAGGAGGAAAAGAGCATTTGATTGAAGCAAGAGAAGAAAAAGAAGATGATATCCATGCAGCATGGACCATGTTGCAGGAAAAGAATGTATCAACTAAAGATATTGTTATTGGCATTTCTGCCAGTGGTACTACCCCATTTGTTTTATCAGCATTAATAGCATGTAAAAAACATCAGATCAGTACAGGCTGTATCGTTAGTAATCCGGAATCACCAATTGCAGAACAAGCAGAACTCCCTGTAGAAGTGATTACGGGGCCTGAATTTGTTTCAGGTAGTACACGGATGAAATGTGGTACTGCCCAGAAAATAATCTTTGATATGATCAGTACAACAACAATGATCAAACTAGGACGGGTACTGGATAATCAAATGGTTAATGTTAAACTTATCAATGATAAAATTGTTGACCGAGCAGTTAAAATGTTAATGAAGCATTCCGGTTTGGAGGATTACAATCAGGCAAAGAAACTTTTACTTGAACATGGAAGTGTAAAGAAGGCCTTGGATATTTTTAATTCAGGCAAATAGAACGATCAGATTTTAAAATACACTAATAATATTTATATAATTCTCCATTAGCTAAAACTATCCTAAATTCTGTATAGTCTTTTCCAACAAAAATAGTAGAGATTTCAGCTGGAAATTGAATTCTGCCATCAATTTTGCCATTTTCGGCAATTTTGTATAGTAGTCCATTGGCCGTTGCGGCAAGATAAAAGGTCTTATTAGATTGCCTATATCCTGCAACTTTAAGTACTCGGTCAGGAAGTGTATTCCGAATAATCGTTTGACCGAGTTCATCTAGCACATAAAACTGAAATCCTTCTGTTCCGACAAGAATTTCGATCTTGCCATCCCTATTGTAATCACCATGAAGAATATCATTAACCTCCCCTCCCACATTGGTTGTCCAATATTCCTTTAATTTATCCTTAAAACCTATCATACGGATCTCACTTTGCTTGGTACCCAATAAGACCGTTGGCCGAATAACCTTAGAATCTTTGTTTAAAACATGGGCTATTTTCCAACCCGGACCACCAGACTTACCGGTAATCAATTCATTATCCTTTATCAGGGTATAATAATAGTATTCAAGAGCAAAAATACCTTCTTCCTTACCATCTGTATCTAAATCGGCATATTCCATATCTTCAATACCATAAAAATATAGTGCTGTTTCATTTTTAAGTTTACCCTGAAGATCCAATTCATACAGATATCTAAACTGAGTACCAACCATAATGACAGGCTCTTGATCCTTTCCATTTTTATTAGCAACTCTAACATTGGTTATCCCAATTAAATTGCCTTTATACTCCTTATGGCTAGCATCATTTGGAAACTTATAATTCCATAACTCCTTACCATTTAAATCCAAGGCATGAACATACCAATTTTCTGTTGCGATGAAGATTAAAGGCCTATTTCCGGCATTCTGAAGACTAACTTCATTCACCCGGCCTTTGGCTAAAAATACCCACAATAATTTTCCATTGGAGTCAATAGCCTGTACTTTTCCACTAATTCCACCCAATAAATTATCGTCTATTTTGTCGCCGCTGATATCTGCTGAAAATGAACTACTAATCTGCTCATTAAAAGAATAAATATTGTTTAAATCCTTAAGGGGTATTGATTTGAATGAAACAGGTTTGATAACATGACTCTTTTTATCCGTAATTTCAGCAACTATTCCAATAGTTTTAATAAACTCATCCTTCCATTGAACTTGTCCGGAGTCAATTGCACCCTGCCTAATAGGTTCACCAAACTGATCATACCTTATCTTGTTTTTTAACAAATCATAAGCTTTCCAATATCCGCTTTCTTTATTGAGTTTAAAAAGAACTGGATGCTTGAAAATCAAGTCCTTAGATCCGATTTTTAACTGGGTTACAGCGGTCGAAATAATCTCCTTATCTCCAAAAAGATGAAAAATTCCGTTACTGGAATACCCAGAATTGTCAACAAAACCTTTAATTGCAACCCATTTACTGTTTCCTTGTTTAATTGCAATGATTTCTGGACTAATAACATTTGTTTGAACAGCATCAATCTCTGCTTCGTGACTGGAAAGTACGTTGATAAATCCTGCCTTTTCACCTTTCAAATATTCCTTTTCATGGATCACTTCAGTTAATACCGTTTCTTTATCTGCATAAGGATAAGGATAAACACTTTTCCAGTATTTGATAAAATGTCCATATATATCTTTGGTCCGAAGCTCGGCAGGAGCCAAATTCTGCAAAAGCATCTTCACCCCCTTTTGCTCCAGCTTGAACGATTGATCTTCTATTTTAGGGGTACCCAGCGACTGCCAATGATTTTTAAAGAGAAATCTTCCAGACTCTCGAATTTTAAGATCATCATAGATAATAAAGAATTTACCTTCAGGACTTATAATGGTTCGTTCCCAATCAAGGCCATTATAATCTGGAATAATACTTCTACTGGTACTGGTACCTTCCATATCTGCTACCCAATCAAGTTTTACAAGTGGCGGCTTCTTAGATTGTTTACCATCCTTCACAATAACTATACCTGAATGATACTCTGGTGTATTCTGGATATAATCACGGTCATTTAAGAATAGACGACCATAAGCACTGTAATTCAAAATGGTGTTCCCATCCTGATGTCCATGTTTCCCGGCCGAAAAACCATCCAGAATCAGATAATTATCCTTTAATCCGAAGTCCGACCTAAATGTTAGTTTATGAAAAGTTTCCTTTTGTTGAATACTCACCCAATCTGTTTTCTGACTTTTAAGATTATCATTTTTCAAAACATCCTGAAATTCAGGAATATTCTGTTCAATTAAATTCTTCAAATCATCAAAAACACCTTTTTCGATCTCCTGAGCCTGAACTTTAGAATATTGACTTCCAGTGGGCTGTTGAGTGATCTGCTGTTGTGCGATATAACGATGTATAGGATAGATCAGATCTGGCATCTTTTGACCTGGAAAAGGACCTGTTTTGGTACGTTCTAAAAGGAAATTATAAACAGGGTCTTTATAGTACCAAGATGCTGCATTCAGTAATTGAGAATGTCCCCAGGAATAAGCGCTGCTCATCCCAAAAGGATAAGTATCTCCACCGCCAGATAATGTACCCAGATTATCGATCATCATAGCGTGCAGATCTGCACTTGGCCTAAGACTCTGATTAATAAATTTCAGGTCTCCACTGAGCATGGCATAATCAATATTAGCAACCGGTAAATGTGCGAGGTAATCTGAGCCTTCATCCATACTTATAAAGGATGTATTGCCTTTAAAGATTCTATCACCTCTGTTTTTCCACTCAATAAGTTCAGGAATCTTATAATATTTTTCGAAATAATTGCAGGAACCTACCAATGATAAAGCAGGAAAAATCTCATGATTCCAACGGGGTGCACTATCAGGTGCACGAACAAGATAATTATCTAAATAATTTGCTTTGCAGGTTAAAAATAAAGCAGATACAATATTTGCACGTTCTGCATCTGAAAACAGTTCGGAACCTTCTATGAAAGACCAGTTTTGATAAAGCTTTTCACCCTGAATCCACATATTTTTTCTAACACCAAGCTGATAAATGGATTCTGAAGGGTATTTATTCACAAATGAAGCATAACCTAATAGTAATTTTTTGTAAGTATCTCCAAATTCTGGTTTAGCGGTAAGCTGATAATATTCACCAAATGATTTAATTCCAGAAAGCACTGCGAGAAGTGCATCAGCTATTACTTCATTCTCTTTAACAGGTTTCATTGCTGTTAAAAGAGCATCTTCGTTGTTTATTTTAGAATTGAAGTAATTACTTGTAATAGCTGGAATATTCACTTCTAATAGCCATGGAACAATTGATTCATTTTGATTCTTTATAATATTTATTAAGCGTTCTGTCGCCATTTTTGCACCGCTAATATCTGAAGCACCAATAATGATTGTATTTCCACCTAAACCAAATGGATCAATCAAAGTTGCAAGTTGGTAACCTGATTTACCTGGATAAATAGCGTCAGCATAGGATAATCGCATACCATAAAGACGAGCCATTTGCTTGTTATTCCCTAAATTACCGAGCATAATAGTATTTCCAGCCCATCCATTAACAAACTTCATCTGATCAGGAATACTGATTTCTGCAACTAGGTTTGTTTTCCCCTTAATGATGTATTGAAGGTCATTAGCCAATGCCTTCCATTCAGGTTCATCTGGAACTACAATATTTATATCCTGGAGGCTAGTTGTTTTTTGAAGAAACCTAGGAGATATAGTATCATAAATAGTTCTAGCTGAAGTTTGAAAATTTTCACGTCCAAATAAAAAAGAATTTGCTAGAATTAATAGAATAAATAAACCTAATTTAATTAAATTTTTAA
>CAIJME010000129.1 GCA_903821625.1 uncultured Sphingobacteriales bacterium
GAAAAGGAATGGTAGTTTTAACGCCTTCAATCACAAACTCACTTAAGGAACGCTCCATGGTACAAATTGCTTCCTCTCTTGTTTGTGCCACGCAAATCAGCTTAGCAATCATGGAATCGTAATTTGGCGGAATTTGATATCCTGCATACACATGCGTGTCAACACGAACTCCGTGACCGCCAGGTGAATGGAAGTTAGTGATTAATCCAGGCGATGGTCTAAAGTTGTTAAATGGATCTTCTGCATTGATACGACACTCAATGGCATGCATCTCAGGTATATAATTCTTTCCTGAAATTGGAATTCCTGAAGCTACTTTGATCTGTTCTTTGATCAAGTCAAAGTTGATAACTTCTTCAGTAACAGGATGTTCTACCTGGATACGGGTATTCATTTCCATGAAATAAAAATTTCGGTGCTTGTCAACCAAAAACTCTACGGTTCCGGCTCCTTCATAATTAACAGCCATAGCACCTTTAATTGCAGCTTCGCCCATTTTTTCTCGGAGTTCAGGAGTCATGAATGGAGAAGGTGATTCTTCAACCAGTTTTTGATGGCGTCTTTGGATGGAGCAATCACGTTCTGATAAATGACATACCTTTCCATATTGATCCCCAATTACCTGAATCTCAATATGTCTTGGATCTTCAACGTATTTCTCTAGGTAAAGTCCGTCATTGCCAAATGCAGCTGCCGATTCCTGGCGTGCAGAATCCCAAGCGGGTTCAAACTCTTCATCTTTCCATACAATCCGCATTCCGCGACCTCCACCACCTGCTGTGGCTTTCAGTATGATTGGATATCCTATTTTGTTAGCTATTTTAAGTCCTTCTTTTACAGAATCTAACAGTCCCTCAGATCCAGGTATCGTTGGTACTCCAGCTAGTTTCATCGTTTCCTTTGCAGAAGCTTTATCACCCATTCCATTGATCTGATCTGCGGTAGCTCCTATGAATTTGATCCCATATTCATTACAGATTGCCGAAAATTTAGCATTTTCAGATAAGAAACCGTAACCCGGGTGAATAGCGTCGGCATTGGTTAACTCTGCTGCTGAAATAATATTAGGTATGCTCAGGTAAGAATCTTTACTTGGCGGTGGTCCGATACAAACAGCTTCATCGGCAAAACGAACATGTAAACTATCGCGATCTGCAGTTGAATAAACGGCTACGGTTTTTACGCCCATTTCCTTGCAGGTACGGATGATCCGAAGGGCTATTTCGCCACGATTTGCAATTAGTATTTTTTTAAACATAGTTTTCTCTTTTGAAAATTTGCGGATTGTGAAAATGCAGATCTAATCCAGCTTAGGTACAGATGCCTTAAACTGTAAATCTCAAATTACGGATCTTCAAATTAAATAGGCTCAACCAAAAATAATGGCTGGTCGTATTCCACCGGACTAGAATTATCAACCAGTATTTTTACAACACGACCTGAAATTTCAGATTCGATCTCGTTGAAAAGCTTCATTGCTTCAATGATACATACCACTTGGCCAGCTTTTACCTCATCGCCCACATTTACAAATAATGGCTTATCCGGACTTGCAGAACGGTAAAATGTGCCGATCATTGGTGATTTTATAGTCAGGTAAGAAGAATTATCTTCTTTAGCTGGCGCGGCAACAATTGGTTCTGTAACGTTTGCTACTGTTGCAACAACAGCCGGAGCAGCTTGTAATTGAGGAGCGGCTTGAGCCGGAGCACCTGTTACATAAGTAGGTGGCTGGTTAGTTTTTATGGTAATTTTAAACTCTTTCTGTTCAATTGAAACTTCATTTACTCCA
>CAIJME010000130.1 GCA_903821625.1 uncultured Sphingobacteriales bacterium
AATAAGCGACTTTCTGTAATGACACAGGCAAATATTGACAGTATACAGAATTTGCAAAATGATAACTATAGTATTCTTGCAGAGAATATTAGGCCAACCTTAATAAGTTTAGTGGACACTAAGAAATTAACTGCAAGCGAACGCGAAGCATTTAATATGGTCAGTAAATGGAATAATTTTTTCGATGCCGACCAAATTGGTGCCAGTATATTTGAACTATGGCATAAAAACTTGGCTATACAAATCTGGCAAGATGATTTTGGAGATCCAAAAACGCCTATGAGATTTCCCTCTCGTGACAGAAATGTAGAAATGCTTTTGAACGAACCAGATGCTGTATGGTATGATAATGTCAAAACGGCTAAAAAAGAAACCCGTTCGGATGTTGTCCATGCAGCATTTAAATTTGCCATCGATAGTCTAAACCGCAAGTTTGGTTCAATGGATAAAGATTGGGCATGGGGCAATTTAAAGCATACTAATGTTCCGCATCTTGCTAAAATAGCTGGATTCGGATCTAAATTCTTAAATAATGGCGGATCCAAAACTTCAGTAAATGCTGTAAGCGAAAATAATGGCCCTTCCTGGAGAATGATTGTTGCCCTAGGCAAAAATGTTAAAGCCTATGGCGTTTTCCCGGGTGGCGAATCGGGTAATCCCGGAAGTTATTATTATGATGACATGGTAGATACCTGGTCAGAAGGTAAATTGAACGAACTAGTTTTCCTAAAGGCAAAAAATGAAAAATCTGACCGGATTATATCTACTTGGAAATTCAGTCATCACTAAATTTATTCAATACCATTAACGAAATTCAAATAACAATTAAACGCTTAATAATTTAAATCATGTTATTCCTCCTTATTGCAGTAATCTCCCTGATCTTACAATTATTCTTACCCTGGTGGATCATTGCACCGCTTGCATTTGGACTTGCATTTTGGAAAGCAAAATCAGGCAAAAATGCTTTTGGTTCGGCCTTCTTCGCCATCTTTGTAGTATGGATAGTGGCTGGTTTAATTCATACTATCCCTAATGAAAATATTTTAGCAAACCGCGTTGGCACCATGTTAAATTTTCCGTATACCTCAATGAACTGGATACTCGTTTTATTGCTGACTGGAATAATTGGGGGCCTTGCTTCCGGATTTTCTGCCTTAGCAGGATTCTTTGCTAAGGAAGCAATTGGAGGGAAAACGGTGATCAAGAAATTTTAATACTATTGTTTTAGGATACAAATAAATATAAATTTAAAATCTCAAAGTAGAATTCAACTTTGTAATCCCGTATTCTTAATTTCAAATAAGCTAAAATCGACAGCCTAAAAAAGGATTCGTATCTTTGAGCGTGGATAATATAGACACCGATCGTCTTTTTTCAATTTCTGATTTTCAGGAATTTGAAGCAATATCACTTGAGGTTTTTAAATATCAGGTACAACATTGCGAAGTTTATGGCCGGTTTGTTGCAAATCTTGGCATTAAGATTGACCTGGTAAAAGATTATAAGAGTATACCCTATTTACCCATTGAATTTTTTAAAAGTCATAAAATCAGTTGCGGACCACCCATTGCAGATGAAATCTTCAGCAGTTCGGGCACTAGCGGAATGATTCAAAGTCAACATCTGGTAAAAGATATCTCAGTTTACATAGAAAGTTATAGAAAAGCATTCCAACTATTTTACGGAGATATTAGCAAATACGCTATTCTGGCTCTACTCCCATCCTATCAGGAGCGGGAGGGTTCCTCGCTAATTTATATGGTTAATGATTTGATTAGACTTAGCAATCCGTTAAAGAGTGGCTATTTTTTATACAATCACCAATCATTGCAAGATACCCTTACTGAGCTGAAGGAAAGTAAAATCCCTACTCTTCTTATTGGTGTTAGCTATGCATTGCTTGATTTCGTAGAAAAATATTCTATTGAATTCCCTGAACTAATTGTCATGGAAACCGGGGGGATGAAGGGCAAAAGAAAGGAAATACTTAGAACAGAGCTCCATCAAATACTCTGTAAAGGATTTGGCGTCCACCTGATCCATTCTGAATATGGAATGACCGAACTGTTATCACAGGCCTATTCAAAGGGCAGAGGCATTTTTCACTGTCCACCTTGGATGAAGGTCATTAGCCGAGATACCAATGATCCGCTAAGCTTATTAGCTCATGAACAAACAGGAGGGATCAATATTATTGACCTAGCAAATATCAATTCCTGCTCTTTTTTAGCCACTCAGGATCTTGGCCGAACCTTTCATGATGGCAGCTTTGAAATTTTGGGAAGATTTGACAATAGCGATATCAGAGGATGTAATTTGCTGGTGCAGGGTTAATATGATATCGCAAAACTAATTTAGTGGCAAAAAGGCACCTAGAATTGAAACTGTTTAGCTCGGCATTTTAACGCTAACAAGCTTAAACTAAACATCCGATGAATAGCCAGGTTTTAAGACCAAGGTATATCATCGGATGAATAAAATTATCAGCTATCTTATAGTGCTGATTTCTGCTAAGCATTTAGAACAGCAGAATAAATACAAATTAAAACTACATTCCTAATGTCCAACCAGAGCGGTACTCTCTTTTCACAAACTGGTTCGCTTCATCAAAATTAGTAATTTTCATATTTGGTCCGTCCCATAGTAGTTTTTTATATCTGCCAGGATAGGTAAACCCATTCCCAGAAGCATTAGCTTTTCTGATATCAAAACCACGGATCGCAAGGTTTCCCATCAATAAGGCTTCAGTTAGAGGCCCTGCAACAGAGAAATCAGAACTCACTTCCATTTTTCCATATCCTGCAATGGCCGCATCAACCCATTGCGTATAATGTCCGGATTCCTGTCCAGGCACCAATGGAATAGTAGAAGGAACATTAACTTCAGCATTTTTGGAAAGCGGCAATAACCTTGGATTTTTACCATAGGTATCACACAGCATTTTTCCTTTTGTGCCAATAAATAATACCCCATTACCTCCATCACCAAAAATTTCATCCGGACCTAGTTCCTGTGGACGCTCCGGTTGAATTCCACCATCCATCCAATGCATTCTTACTGGTGCATTATTCTGTTTTGATGAATTAAAATTCATAATAACATGCGAAGATGGAGGACAACTTTCAGGGAAATATCCACGTTTAAATGAATCAACATAAACACTTCCAACACTGCACTCTACATCCGTAGGATAATTTAACCCTAAGACTCTGAAAGGTGCGTCAACCAGGTGGCAGCCCATATCGCCGAGTGCACCTGTTCCATAATCCCACCATCCGCGCCAATTAAATGGAACGAGCTTATCGATATAATTTATTTGCGGTGCTGTTCCCAACCACAGATCCCAATCGAGTTCTTTTGGAATATCTGTTTTTGTAGATGGCCACGGAACACCCTGTGGCCATACTGGACGGTCGGTCCAGCAATAAACGGTATGCACATCACCAATTATTCCGGCATTATACCATTCCATTAGTTTACGGGAACCATCACTTGAAGATCCCTGGTTTCCCATTTGAGTTACAACTTTATATCTGACCGCCGCTTCTGTTAAAATTCGTGCCTCATAAATATCATGAGTTAGAGGTTTTTGAACATAAACATGCTTTTTCAATTGCATGGCCGAAAGAGTAACGATGGCATGGTTATGATCTGGAGTTGATACCGAAACCGCATCAAAGTTTTTTGATTCCTTATCAAACATCTCCCGCCAATCTTTATAATACTTGGCTTTTGGGAACCGCTGTATAGATTTTGCTGCACGCCTATCGTCAACATCGCATAAAAATCCGATATCAGCTTTGCCACCACTTACAAAACCTGTAAGATCACTTTCACCCTTTCCACCTGCACCAACACCGGCAACGATCAAGCGATCACTGGGTGCAATAAATCCTTTGCCTCCTAATACATGGCGTGGTACGATCATAAAACCAGCCGCTGCAATTGAAGCAGTTTTAACAAAATCTCTTCTTGAATTAGTCTTTTCCTTCATACAAGTTTTTATTTTAATGTAATAATTAGTTTTTAAGAATTTGCCCAGGCGCGATCACCTTTTTTATAAGGCACATCACCATCAAAGCTTCCCGGAGTTTCCACATAACGAAGCGCTTTTGTAGATCCTATTTCTGAAGTAAAGAATCCTAAAAGTGTGAGCTCCTTCATCATTCTGAAATAATGAGGCGGCTCTTCTAACTTCTTAGTTTCCATATAGGCCTTTTGCTGCGTATCGAGTACTGTTAGGAAGCTTGTTCGCTCCTGAACACTACTATCCATAAATGCTTTACCGGTTTTAGTTTTACATTCCCTATCCAGAGATTTAATTCCCTCTAAAAAGATGTCCTGATGCTCCTTGGTATAGCAATCGTTGACCATAATATCCATAAATTGACCCACCTTTGCTTCTTTAGCGCCAGGAGTACTTGTTTGAGGTAAAATGGTTTCGCCTATCTCATTGAGCAGGTCGATTGTTTTTTGATCAAAAAATAGTGATTTCTGTTCAGGGCTTGACTTACATCCATATTCAAGAAAAATACTTGAACCTATAATTGTACCTCCCAGGATCCAGCTAACCTGTGATATTGCTTCTCTTCTGTTCATAAAATCCTGAATTAAATACTTCCTTTTTTTAACTCGGTAAAGGCATGATCAACAGCACGGGCAGTCATTGCCATATAAGTCAATGATGGATTTTGACATGCTGCAGAGGTCATAGCCGCTCCGTCTGTAACGTATACATTGGTCGCATCCCACACTTGATTAAACTTATTAAGTACCGATGTTTTTGGATCCAGACCCATGCGTGCTGTACCCATTTCATGAATTCCCATACCAAGTGTATAACCATTATCGAATGTTTTCACATCTTTTAAGCCAGCCATCTCCAGCATTTCTAGTCCGTCTGCCATCATATCCTTCCTCATATTGATTTCATTCTCTTTGATCTCTGCATCAATTGAAAGGATATTGAGCCCCCATTTATCTTTCTTAGTTTTATCTAGCGTGACTTTATTCTCGTGATAAGGAAGAGTTTCACCAAAAGCGGTAATTCCCATTGTCCAACCTCCTGGTTCGCATAGAGCATCCTTAAAGTCGCCACCAATACTTAGTTCAGCAACATTACGGCCCCAGCCTTCTCTGCTTGCTCCGCCCTGATAACCAAACCCACGAAGATATTCCCGTTTTTCATTTCCTAGATTTCTAAAACGGGGAATATAAATTCCATTCGGCCTGCGACCGTAAACATATTTATCATCAAACCCTTCCATCCTTCCGGATGCCCCTAATCGGAAGTGATGATCCATGAGGTTATGACCTAATTCACCACTACTACTCCCTAGTCCACCTTCCCAAACATCAGTTGCTGAATTCATCAAAACCCATGTCGAGTTTAAAGTAGAAGCATTCAGAAAAATAACTTTAGCAAAATATTCATAAGTCTGGTTGGTTTCTGCATCCAAAACCTCTACACCGGTTGCCTTTTTAGTGTCCTTGTCATAAAGGATCTTGGTCACAATTGAGAAAGGACGAAGTGTCAAATTTCCAGTTGCAACAGCTGCCGGAAGCGTTGAAGATTGAGTACTGAAATACCCTCCAAAAGGGCATCCCAACCAGCATTTACTGCGAAACTGGCAATTTGTTCGGCCTTGAATAGCTTTGGTAAGATTCGCTGCCCTTCCAATGAGCATATGTCTACTTTCTTTATAATGATCTTTGATACGAGCAGCAACTGCTTTTTCAACCACGTTCATTTCCATAGGTGGTAAAAAATCACCGTCTGGCAATTGCGGTAGTCCGTTTCTAGATCCACTTATCCCCGCAAATCGCTCCACATGTCCATACCATTTTTCAAGATCCTTATACCTTATTGGCCAGTCAACAGCTATCCCTTCTTTAGCATTGGCCTCAAAATCCATTTCACTTAATCGATAACTCTGACGCCCCCACATTAATGACCGCCCACCAACTTGATAGCCTCTGTACCAATCAAAACGTTTGACCTCTGAATAAGGGCTATCTTTTTCATTAGCCCAAAAATCAAGGTTTTTTTCATTTAGAGCGTAGTCTCTCTTTAAAACCGGATAATTGCCAATCATCTCTTGCGTACGACCGCCTCGATGAGGAAACTCCCAAGGATTTTTCGTAGCACTTACATAATCCTTGATATGCTCAATGTTTCTTCCACGTTCAAGCATTATTGTTTTCAGTCCCTTTTCAGTTAACTCTTTAGCGGCCCAACCCCCACTAATTCCTGAACCGATGACTATTGCATCATAGATATTATCAGCCATATATTTTATTTTATTCTCTAGTCATTCTAAAATCTTAAACATCACAGATCTGTACAGCTGCCCTAAGCGAACCCGCCTTATCAGCATGCAGCGGAATAAACTCTTGAGCTACATAACCTTTAAAACCTGTCGATTGTATAGCTTTCATGATTGCCGGATAATTTAATTCTTGGGTATCATCGATTTCATTCCTACCAGGTACCCCTGCGGTATGATAATGTGCTATATATTGATGATTTTCTTTAATCGTCCTAATCACATCGCCTTCATCAATCTGCATGTGATAAATATCATACAAAAGTTTGAAATTATCAGAATCAATCATTTTTGCGAGGTTAACCCCCCAACTGGTTTTATCACATTGATAATCTTTGTGATCAATTTTACTATTCAATAATTCCATAACTAGGGTAACATGATGCTCTTCAGCCAGAGCAATGATCTGCATTAAGCCTACAGCACAATTATTCAATCCAGTTTCATCATCCATGCCATTTCTGTTCCCGCTAAAGCAGATTAAATTCTTATAGCCTGCCTTTGCAACCTTAGGAATCATTTCCCGATAATTTTTTATAAGAACTGCATGATTCTTTTTATTGTTCCAGCCTTCAATTAAACTTATTTCAGCTCCATTACACATCGTAGACTGTAAGCCATACTTTTGCAAAACCGGCCAGTCTTTTGGTCCAACCAGATCTATTCCCTGAAGACCAATTTCCTTGGCCAATTTACATAGCTCATCCATACTGAGCGAATTAAAGCACCAACGACAAACAGAATGATTGATGTTTCCTTTTAAGGCTTGAAAGTTATTATTCATTTTGAAGGATGAAAGCGAACCTGCTGTACCTATTAGTGCAGTTCCGGTTAAAATGTTTTTCAAAGCTTGTCTGCGATTTCTATTTAAATTTATCATAGTTGTTATTCAGAGCTCTACTCTTTCTGTCTATTTGCATGATTTTTTGCCTTCATTGCCATGATAAATAGCATTATTTACTGCCTCTGTCACTGCAATTAATATATTACCGTAATTATCTTCATTCAAGTTAAACACATCGCAAAC
>CAIJME010000131.1 GCA_903821625.1 uncultured Sphingobacteriales bacterium
CCTCAGACAACAGACAACTGACAACTGATAACATCAAAATCCTTATAGCGACTAACGAATTTGCCCACCATAGTGCCGAGGTAAATTCGTGAGTCTTAGAGTTCCAATTCCAGCCCGTCATAAGCTAAAAATACCCCTTTAGGTAATTGTTCAGAAACTTCATTATGAGTGCCCAATCGATGACTGATATGGGTTAAATAGGTCTTTTTGGCTCCTATTTCAGCTGCCAGTTCAAGAGCTTCCTCTAATGTGAAATGAGAAATATGCTTTTCCTTTTGCAAAGCATTAATCACCAGAATATCTGATCCTTTTATTTTTGATTTTTCTGCTTCAGTGATCAAATTGGCATCCGTGATATAGGTAAAGTCAGCTATGCGAAAACCCAATACAGGGAGCTGAAAATGCATGACCGAAATGGGAATAATGTCAATACCGGCTGCCTGAAATGGCTGCCCATCTTCTATGGTATTCAGTTTCAAACGCGGAATTCCGGGATAATTATTTCCCGAGAATACATAGTGAAATTCGTTTTTTAGGGCGTTCTGAACACGTTTGTGGGCATAAATATCAACTGCTGAACCTTGCACATAGTTGAAAGCCCTTACATCGTCAAGTCCGGCAACATGATCCTTATGCTCATGGGTATACAATATGGCATCCAGCTTCTTTACCCCAGCTCGAAGCATCTGATATCGAAAATCAGGTCCGGTATCAATTACGATCGTCTTACCCTGCATTTCGATCAGAATAGAAACACGCAAGCGCTTATCGTACTGATTTGCTGATGTGCAAACTGCACAATCACAGGCAATTACCGGCACTCCCTGAGATGTTCCTGATCCTAAAAATGTAACCTTCAAAGCGCTAATTTTAATTGTTTTAACTCGTAAAGAAACGCTTTTTGCTTTTCTTCAAGTAAAGAATCGTCGGTCTCAGATCTCTGCAGCAGATCAGCAAGTGCATTGATCTTGCTTTCAAGATTAGAATACTTATTCACTAGTATGACCCTGTTATTTTCCAAAAGACATGATCCTGTCTTAAAATTACCCTTTTCATACCTTAACTTAAATCCAAGTGATTTGAGCAAAGATTCAAGCTTTTCTAGTGTATGCTGTGTATAAGTAAGTGTCATCTTGTTCAAAAATAACAAAAAAGGGCTCAAACGCTACACGTCTGAACCCTTAAAATAATTTTATTGGAAATTACCTTAAATCTACCAACTCCACCCCAGGGTAAAGCTTAGAATCAAATGCAAATGTTGATTCAGGAACCTTTACATTAGGCGTAAAGGTCTTGATGGTATAAGTATATTTATTCCCATTTTTATCAAATATAACTGCATTGGTAATTTGCTTAGTCAATTTTTCAATCTGCAGTCTTACCTTAAAGAAAGAACGCTTACTATCAATTGGAGTTAGATCGATATTATGTAATGTTTTACCATTCAGCTTGGTATCATTGGTATAAACCGACTTAAAACCCTTTTCATAAATGGTGAAAATCTTAGCCGGATTGAGTGCGTCCGAAGAATTATCTACCTCACTCAATTGTACTTCCTTATCTGCCTTTAAATAAGTCCATTGATTTTTTCCATCACTGATCAATTCTTGTCCCTTTAAAATGACTTTATATTTATTGACCTTTGATCGCACAAATAAAGTACCGGATTGAGTTTCTTTGATCTTTGCCTGTGGATTTTCAAGTGTGTAAGAAAATTCTGTTTTTATCACATCATAAGTCCGATACTTTTTGGAAACCTCTGCCAGTATTTCTTTCGCTTTAACCTCACTCTGTGCAAATGCAGTAAGTCCGGATCCTATGATAATAAGGGCCCCTATTAACAATTTCTTCATTTTTCTATAGTTTATTCGTCTTTGTCTAATGTATTCAAGAACTGCTCCAAAGTATATTCGTCAGGTATCAACACTTCTCTGGCCTTACTACCCTCAAATGGTCCCACAATATGTGCCGCTTCAAGCTGATCGATTATTCTGCCGGCTCGGTTATACCCTAGTTTAAGTTTACGTTGAATTAAGGATGTAGAACCCTGCTGATGCAAAACAATCATCCTGGCAGCCTCTTCAAACATCGGATCACGATCTGAAGCATCAAATTCTTTTGTTGAAGAATCTGAGTTTTCATCGATGTATTCGGGAAGCATCCAGGCCGATGGGTAACCTCGCTGCGAACCAATAAACTCCGAAACGCGCTCAACTTCAGGCGTATCCACAAATGCGCACTGAATCCGAATTAGGTCACTTCCAGTTGACAACAGCATATCTCCACGACCTATTAGTTGGTCTGCACCGCCACTATCAAGGATAGTTCTTGAATCAATTTTGGATAAAACCCTGAAGGCTAATCTTGCCGGAAAATTGGCTTTAATGGTACCAGTAATGATATTTACTGAAGGACGCTGCGTGGCAATCACTAAGTGAATTCCAACTGCACGTGCAAGCTGAGCAATCCTGGCAATTGGTGTTTCTACCTCTTTTCCGGCCGTCATCATCAAATCTGCAAATTCGTCAATAATCAATACAATAAATGGCAAGAAGCGATGGCCTTCATTCGGATTCAGTTTTCTACTAACAAATTTTTGATTATACTCCTTTAAATTACGCACATGCCCATTTTTTAACAGGTCATATCGGTTATCCATTTCAATACAAAGTGAGTTTAATGTAGTGATCACCTTTTTAGTATCGGTTATAATGGCATCCGCCTCCCCTGGTAATTTTGCGAGGAAATGTCTCTCAATTTTTCGGAAAAGTGTCAATTCCACCTTCTTGGGATCTACAAGCACAAATTTCAATTGTGAGGGATGCATTTTGTAAAGCAAAGAGATCAAAATTGCATTTATTCCGACCGATTTACCCTGACCTGTAGCACCCGCAACCAGTAAATGCGGCATTTTTGAAAGGTCAGCAATATAAACTTCATTTGAAATGGTCTTTCCCAAAGCAATGGGTAGATCCATCGTTGTATTTTGGAATTTTTCTGTTGCCAGAACAGAACGCATAGAAACCATTTCAGGATTCTGATTTGGAACTTCAATCCCGATAGTGCCTTTACCTGGCATCGGTGCAATAATACGTATCCCAAGGGCAGCCAGACTTAATGCAATATCGTCTTCCAGATTTTTAATCTTCGAAATTCTGACTCCAGGTGCGGGAATAATCTCATATAAAGTAACTGTGGGGCCTATCGTAGCCTTTATTTTGTCGATCTCAATATTATAATGGTTGAGAGTCTCCACTATTTTATTTTTATTAGCCTCTAACTCATCTGCATTGACCGCAATCTTATTAGACCCGTAATTTTCTAAAAGATCAAGTGTAGGATATTTATAACTAGACAGATCAAGTGTAGGATCATACATTCCAAACTGTTCAACAAGTTCAGATGATTTCTGCTCTTCTTCTGTTTTTTCAATGGTTAAAGGGAGTGAGTCCTTGAGGTCGTCATTCACCAGTTGTGCAGTTTCGAGAGGTATATTTTTTGAGGGACTAAGAATCACAGCTTTATGATCTTCGGGTTCAGCACTTTCAAGCTCATCCGACGAAAGGTTTTGGTTTAATTTATTTTCAACTGCTGTCTGTCCAAGCTTATTTGGAAGATTAAATTCTACCGGGTCATAAATAACTTCCTCCTCCAACTGTACATTCGAACCATCAGTATCAGGAATCACATATTCAGGCTCCTGATTACGTTCAGGAAGCTTAAAATCTATGTTATAGGCAATGATTAGCACGCTAAGGCCGGCAAAGGCCAGTAAACCTGCAATTCCGGCATTTCCAATCTGCGCCTGCAATAACCTATTGGTCCAAAATCCAAACTCTCCTTCTAGATAATGCGGATAATCGATAATAAATGCATGAAAAAAGGCTAGGCTGACAGAAATAAATAGTAACAAGAAAAAAGAATAAGCTAGCGTTTTTGGGATAGAAAGTACTTTGATTTTGAATAGCATTCGATATCCTATGATAAAGAAAATACCGATAAAAAGAAAAGAAGCTACACCAAACCACTCGTAAATAAATTGGTGAGATAACAATGCCCCAAATTTACCTAACCAATTCTGTACAACAGACTCATTCAAACCCGCTTTGGTTAATTCAAGCTGAGTTTTTAATAAATTGGACCACCCTCCATTGGCATCCATCACATAGCTTTGATCATCTTTCCAGGTAAATAAATAGGAAGTAAAAGCTACCATGAAATAAATGGAAACGATCAGGAAAAAAAGACCAATTATCTTGGTTACTCTGCCATCATTAAACTTAAACTTGGGTATAGCATCTGCTGACTGATTGGAATCTCGCTGTTTTGAAGCAGGACTTGCATTAGGTTCATCACGAAATGAATTTGAATTTCTGAATTGATTTCCTTTTAAGGGCATTCGATATCTTGCTAAATATTGACAAATATAATGTTATAAAGAATAAACAGATATGCTGAATTCCATCATTTTCAATTAAAGTACTATTTATCCATTTCTTAAACAATTTCAACAAGGGTTAATTTGTTTTAAACTCTTGAAAGAAACAGTTAATATAGGTTTAACTAATGATTTTAAAAAAAAAATAAGGCTGGAATGTTTGTTTACACTCCAGTAAAGGAGTAGTATATTTTATTTATTTTTATTAATATTGATTAATTTGACCTTATGACTTAATTAGTTCAGGATATGAATCAGGCTTTATTGGAGGAATATATTCAAACTGGAAACGCATCTAACCTGCTTTCGCTTCTTGAAGCTAATACAGATTTGGCCATTACAAAAACCAGTCAAAATATCTCTCCTATCATGCTCTGCTGTTATTATAAGAAACCAGAACTTGCAGAGATTCTCCTAAAATTTGTACCAGAGATTAGTATTTTTGAGGCTTCTGCTTTAGGGAAATTAGATATCGTTAAAGAGGGCCTTGAACAAAATCCAAATTTGATCAATAGCTTTTCTGAAGATGGCTTTACCCCTCTTTCTATCTCATCCTACTTTGGTAATGAAGAAATCACGCACTTACTGTTGCTAAATGGTGCTGATCCAAACATACCATCTAACAATAGTTACACTGTTTACCCTATACATTCAGCAGTTGCTGCTAATTATAGTATGATCGCAAAAATGCTGCTCGAAGCAGGAGCAGATATTAATGTTGTACAGATGTCGGGTGCCACCCCACTGCATTCAGCAGCTTTTAATGGCAATATTGAACTATTGATCGTGCTTCTGGAAGCAGGAGCTAATGTGCATGCAAAGATGGAAGATGGTAAGACTCCTGCTGATAAAGCTTTAGAAAAGGGTTTTCTTGAAATTGCAAAAATACTTTCTTAGTTTTCTGATTAGAGGTAGTTTTTCATGTGCTTGGTGTTACCAAGCATTGGATAATTTCCTTCCGCTCATAGCCGCGGGGGCCTAGTCCTTTTTCTTTAGGAAAAAAGTACCAAAAATCCCACCGCTGCGCCTGCTGCTATGAAAGGTTCTGCGAAGGCTAGGACGGTAATTGCCGCACCAGTCAATGCGGAAGAGAGGTGAACGGAGGTTCAGTGAATGGACGATTTGTTTAAGCCTGATGTAAGTTTTCCTGTGCCTGGAGTTAGCTAA
>CAIJME010000132.1 GCA_903821625.1 uncultured Sphingobacteriales bacterium
AATTTTGGCATTAAATTATTTTCAGAATATGTTGCAGATCCATCGGCAGCAAGCTCTGCCGAACCTGGAGAATTACAATCTGCACTTGAAAAATTTCCGTATTGCCAGCTGCTGCATATTATTTATTCACGCACGATAACTGCTGAGGATTCATCAGAAAATTCGGACCACTTTGCAAGAACTGCATTGCTGATTCCTGATAGAACTGTTTTATATACAGCACTTAACAACCCTAAAAAATTAATTAGAACAAGTGCAATACTAACAGATTTCATAGAAATTCAAGACAGTGAAAAACTACTTGATGAACCAGAGTTTGAAGATCTTCCCTTAACTGAAGGAAGCCAACAATTGGATGAAAGCCAAGTTGAAATCGAAATTGATGAAATCGAAATCCTTGCACCTACACCTCTGCCGGTTACAGAATCACTACTAAAGGCTGTCAAAGTAAAAGAATCAGATCAGAATGTATCAAAATATGATGATGATAAAATGCCTTATTCATTTTTATGGTGGCTTAACAAAACAAGAAACGAGCATGCCGATACCTACCAACCATTTGTAGAATTTAAACTGGATACTACGCAGACCATAAAAAGAAACTCGGTTGATCAGTTAAGCAGTCAGATTATTGAAAATATATTCCATTTGCAATCCCCTCTTGAGGCTATAGAAAACGCGCCAAAAACTATCCCTTTTCAGATTCGGCGGAAAGAAGATTCAATCCTCGATAAGTTCATTAAAGAAGAACCACAGATCAAACCGCCAAATTCACAAAAATTAGATACCGAGAATAAAGCCCGTAAAAGTGCAGAAGATCCAAATGACCTGGTTTCAGAAACATTGGCTCAGATCTACACCGATCAAATGTTGTTTCAAAAAGCGATTGATACTTACAAAAAATTAAGTTTGAAATTTCCGGAAAAAAGCACGTACTTTGCCGACCAAATTCTTGAATTAGAAAAGAAAGTAAATTAATAACTATGTTATATACAATTATTATTCTAGCAATCATTGTTTGTTTTCTGCTAGTAGTGATCATTTTGATCCAAAATCCTAAAGGAGGCGGCCTATCATCAGGTTTTGCAGGTTCCAACAATATTATGGGAGTTCAGAGAACAGGTGATTTCCTTGAAAAGGGAACGTGGGTTCTTGCGGTAACATTGATGGTTTTAGCATTGATGGTTAATGTTGTTGTACCTCGCGGTGGAGTTGTTGATCAAGAAAAAAATGAAATTCAAAATCAGATCAATAAACCTGCTGTACCGGTTGCTGCGCCATCAAATCTTTCACTTCCAATAGATACCACAAAGAGATAATAAGAATTCAATAGTAAAGGTCACCTGATCACGGGTGACTTTTTTTTGGAACTGGCTGACATTCAACTGACAGCTTGACACCGAAAAGGGTTGAATACAGCAGGTCAAAGTTTCTATTTATGAAAATTTGACAAGAATAATGACCAGATTTCATTTGGCATAATTAGTGACTTCAATAAGGAAGAAAATTAAATAATTAAAACATAATAACAATATGGCATTAAATATCAAACCTAGCGCAGACCGGGTAGTTATAGAAGCTGCTCCAGCTGAAGAAAAAACAGCCTCAGGACTTTATATCCCTGATACTGCAAAAGAAAAACCTCAAAAAGGAACTGTTGTAGCCGTTGGTCCGGGTAAATACGCGGAACAAACCGGTAATTTGATCCCTATGGCTTATAAAGTAGGAGATGTAGTTTTATACGGCAAGTATGCTGGCACTGAGATTACTCATGATGGTAAAGAATATCTTATCATGCGTGAATCTGATATTTTCGCAACATTATAAGGAAGAAGTAATCTGTAGGTCGGATTAAGAGGTCAGACCTCAGACTTCAGTCTTCAGACCTCTTAACCAAAATCTAATAAATTGAAACCCAGGAGCCTAATCCAAACATCTGTTTTGAATTAACTCCAGCATTTAAAAATCTTTAAACATGTCAAAACAAGTTAAATACAACGTTGAAGCACGTGATGCTCTGAAAAGAGGCGTGGACATTCTTGCCAATGCAGTAAAAGTAACTCTTGGACCAAAAGGACGTAACGTAATTATTGATAAGAAATTCGGTTCACCAGCAATCACTAAAGATGGTGTTACTGTTGCCAAAGAAATTGAATTAAAAGACGCCCTAGAAAATATGGGTGCCCAAATGGTTAAAGAAGTTGCATCAAAAACAGCTGATCAGGCTGGTGATGGTACTACTACTGCAACTGTTTTAGCTCAGGCGATTGTTACAGCTGGAATTAAGAACGTTGCTGCAGGTGCAAATCCAATGGATTTAAAGCGCGGCATCGATAAAGCCGTTACAGCTGTAGTTGCCAACTTGAAGAAACAATCTCAGTCTGTTGGTGAAGACAACAAAAAAATCAAACAAGTAGCTTCTATTTCAGCAAATAATGATGAAATAATCGGAACTCTGATTGCTGATGCAATGGCTAAAGTTGGTAAAGATGGTGTAATTACTGTTGAAGAAGCAAAAGGCACTGAAACTGAAATGAAAACAGTTGAAGGTATGCAATTCGATCGTGGTTACTTATCACCATACTTTGTTACCAATGCCGATAAAATGGAAGTTGAGTTAGAAAATCCATATATTCTTATTTACGATAAGAAGATCTCTTCTATGAAAGAATTACTTCCGGTACTTGAGAAGCAAGTTCAAACAGGTAAACCATTACTAATCATCGCAGAAGATCTTGATGGTGAAGCTTTAGCAACACTTGTTGTTAATAAGATACGTGGTTCACTGAAAGTTGCTGCTGTTAAAGCTCCTGGATTTGGTGATCGTCGTAAAGCAATGCTTGAAGATATCGCTATCCTTACTGGCGGAACAGTTATCTCTGAAGAAAGAGGATATAAATTAGAAAATGCAGATCTTACTTACTTAGGTCAGGCAGAAAAAGTAGTTGTTGATAAGGATAATACTATCGTAATTAACGGTGCAGGTAAGTCTTCTGATATCAAAGCTCGTGTTAACCAGATCAAAGCACAGGTTGAAACTACAACTTCTGATTATGATAAGGAAAAACTACAAGAGCGTTTAGCGAAACTTTCTGGTGGTGTTGCTGTACTTTATGTTGGTGCTGCTACAGAAGTTGAAATGAAAGAGAAAAAAGATAGAGTTGATGATGCTTTACATGCAACCCGTGCTGCGGTTGAAGAAGGTATTGTTGCCGGTGGTGGTGTTGCTTTCATCCGTGCTATCGAAGCATTAACTAACCTTAAAGGTTCTAATGAAGATGAGAATACAGGTATTGCAATCATCAGACGTGCAATCGAAGAACCATTGCGTCAAATCTGTCAAAATGCAGGTATTGAAGGTTCTATCGTAGTTCAGAAAGTGAAAGAAGGTAAAGAAGATTTCGGTTACAATGCACGTACAGATGTTTACGAGAACCTAATCGGCGCTGGTGTTATTGACCCTACAAAGGTTGGACGTATTGCATTAGAAAATGCAGCATCAATCGCATCAATGCTATTAACTACTGAAGTGGTATTAGCTGATGAGCCTGAAGATGAAAAAGGTGGTGGTCATATGCCTCCAATGGGCGGCGGTGGCGGCATGGGTGGAATGATGTAATATTATTAACCCAATACATGACAAAGCCCCGGATTAATTTCGGGGCTTTGTTGTTTTATTAAGACAGTTGTCAGTTATCTGAGGTATGAGGTCGGAAGTATGAGGTCTGAAGTGAAGCAGAATCTATCTCAATACTCACTACTCAATACTCTGGTTATCTGTTATCTGTTATCTGTTGTCTGAGGTAGGAAGTACGAAGTCTGAAAAAAGTAGAAAATTTCAATTAGCACTA
>CAIJME010000133.1 GCA_903821625.1 uncultured Sphingobacteriales bacterium
AGGTTTTCTTTCAGAGCTGTCAGATGAATAAGAACGTTTTTCTCTATCGCCGTATGCTTTTTTATCATCACCGTCTTTTGAGTAAGAACGTTTTTCTCTGTCGCCATAACTTTTTTCTGAAGAATCTTTTGAGTAAGATTTTCTTTCAGAAGAATCATCTCCTTCTGTTTTCTTAGAGTAGTAACGCTTAGCGCTTCCTTCTACTTTTTTCTCGATGAAGGTTTTTCCTTCACTTTCTAATCTTGCTGCAGGTTTGTTGAAGCGTCTTTTCTTTTCTCCGCCCTCACTACTACCTTCATCACTGCGTTTTGAGCCTGCGCTGCTGTATGAGCGCTTTTCTCCTGAATCAGATTTTGAATAGCTCTTTTTCCCAAAAGTACCACCTGATTCTTTTTTTCTTCCACTACTATTTTTCATTCTTGTAATTTTAAAAATTCCAGTTTTAAAGATTGCCGTTTTGCATCCCGGTCAGTCTATCTGAAATCGACTGCAAAGATAGGCTTTTTTTGCCGTAATTACCTATATTTTAGTCGATTTGCCACGCTTTTCCCCCTTAATTGTTAATGGGATGTTATAAAATGGGTACTTTGGAAAGGGTATAAAAACCTCGAAAATGGTATATTTGCCCTCTATTTTTATAAATTATGCAAACTACATTAAGCGAACAAGAGTTATTACGTCGTCAGAAATTAGAAGAATTGAAGCATTTGGGTATCGATCCATATCCTGCTCATGAGTTCCTAGTAAACGTTACTGCCTCAGATATTAAGGAAAATTACGATAGAGATAAACTAAATTATAAGAACATCAGTATTGCAGGCCGTTTAATGATGGTGAGAGATATGGGTAAGGCTGCTTTTGCTGAATTGCAAGATGCTACAGGTCGTATCCAAATTTATGTGAAGCAAGATGAAATTTGTCCTACTGAAGATAAAACTTTATATGCTTCTGTTTGGAAAAAATTATTGGACTTAGGAGATATTATTGGTGTTGAAGGATATGTTTTTACAACTAAGGTTGGAGAGATTTCTATTCACGTTACTAATTTTAAATTATTAAGCAAATCTTTAAAGCCGCTTCCTGTTGTTAAAACAGACGAAGCTGGAAATTCATTTGATGAAGTATCTGATCCAGAATTTAGATACCGTCAGCGTTATGTTGATTTAATCATCAATCCTAAAGTGAAGAAAACATTTGAGCAACGCACTAAAGTGGTAAACTCAATTCGTAATTTCTTAAACGATAGAGGCGCTTTAGAAGTTGATACTCCTGTGCTGCAATCTATACCAGGTGGGGCAACTGCTCGTCCGTTTATGACACACCACAATGCATTGGATATGCCTTTATACATGCGTATTGCAAACGAATTATATTTAAAACGTTTAATAGTTGGTGGATTTGATTGGGTATATGAATTCTCTCGTAATTTCAGAAATGAAGGTATGGACAGAACGCATAATCCTGAATTTACTATTCTTGAATTTTACGTTGCTTACCGCGATTATTATTGGATGATGAATACAACTGAAAAGTTGTTGGAGAAAATTGCAATGGATTTGCATGGGACAACTGATTTACCAGTGGGCGATAAAACTATAAGTTTTGCCGCACCTTTCAAGCGTGTATCTATTTTTGGTGCAATTTTAGAACACACAGGAATTGATGTAAGTAAAATGAATGAAGAGGAATTACGCGCTACATGTAAACAATTACATATTGAAGTTGATGAAAGCATGGGTAAAGGAAAAACCTCTACGGAGTCGCAGCGGGCACAGCGGCCACTGGACGTGGCGAAAAGACGTTGTTTCCCCGAAACCGTGTTCGCCGCAGTCCGAAACGATGGGTTATGTCGCAAAGTTCGGAAGAGGGTGATGGGCTAGACGCCGGTGCCTCGGGCGTCATCGCGCCAACAGAGGGTGGGCTGAAGCCTGTGGCGAAGGGGCGCGGGCGCGCAGCTCGTGGCGGGAGTCAAACGCCTCAGCAACGCCAGCAGAAGTCCAGGGCTGCCGCAGCCGTGCGCGCGGTCTGCCGCAGCCGTGCGCGATGTCCTCTATGATGTATCACTGCCAAAAGCATGTGCGATTATATGTCCACGTTGAGCCATTTCATTAAAAAACACTTGCTAAGTCTTTAAAAAATGTGCAGGTGGACACGTCTGGTGAACCGAGAACGATGAACCTCTTTTTGCATGAGCCGCAGCAAGACGGCGGAACAGACAGGTGAAGACTAATCACTACCTACTAACAGTACTAATACCAATATCTATCAACTAGCATTATGAACTAACTAGTAATACTACTATGAAGATACGTATACAAGCACTCC
>CAIJME010000134.1 GCA_903821625.1 uncultured Sphingobacteriales bacterium
ATACATGAACATATTAGTAATAGATAATTACGACTCATTTACCTTTAACCTGGTACATCTGCTGAATGAAACCGGCCATCAAGCCACCGTTTGGCGAAATGATAAGTTTCAGCTTGCTGATGTCGATGCCTTTGATAAGATACTTCTTTCACCTGGCCCAGGTATTCCATCCGAATCAGGATTATTGCTTGATGTGATTCGTACGTATTCAGAAAGTAAGAGTATACTTGGCATCTGTCTTGGATTGCAGGCAATTGCAGAGGTTTTTGGAGGTGAGTTATATAATCTTACCCGTCCGGTTCATGGAAGGGCTACCGAGATCACTGTTATTGATGATCAGGAAAGGCTTTTCTTTAATTGCCCAACAAATTTCAATGTAGGCCGCTATCATTCATGGGCGGTACGAAATGACAAAGTTCCAGAGGCGATTAAAGTAACTGCTGTAGACACCGAAGGAGTAATTATGGCTTTAAGACATCAAAATCTGGATGTTAGGGGAGTTCAGTTTCATCCGGAATCTGTACTTACTGAGCATGGTAAATTGCTGATTACAAATTGGTTGAGTTAAAATTCAGAATACAAATTAATAGGAATAAAACGATATGGAATCTTCACAGAGTGCGCCGGGAAACATCCTTGATAGGATAGTTGAAAAGAAAAGAGAGGAAATAGCACTTTCAAAGTTTGAAATACCTCTTTTTAAACTTGAGCAAAGTGAGTTTTTTACGAGGGAGTGCTTTTCTTTGCGGGATTCTATTTTAAATCCTGCTCTTACCGGTATTATCGCCGAGTTTAAACGTAAATCACCTTCAAAGGGGATTATTAATGATAAACTGAGTGTACAAGAGGTTACAAATGGGTATGCAGCAGCAGGAGCAGCTGCACTTTCTGTTTTAACAGATGAGAGTTTTTTTGGAGGTAATAACAGAGATCTTATTGCTGCCAGGAAGGCTAATACTATTCCTGTATTAAGGAAAGACTTTATGCTGGATGAATTCCAGATCATAGAAGCAAAGGCTCTGGGGGCAGATATCATCCTACTTATTGCTTCTATTTTAAATCCTAACGAAATTAAAATGCTTGCAAAGTGCGCCAAATCATTAGGGATGAATGTATTACTTGAAGTGCATAATCTGGATGAATTAAATCGTAGTCTTTGTGAAGATCTAGATGCGGTTGGAGTGAACAACCGGAATTTGGGTGATTTTTCTGTTTCGATTCAGCATTCTTTTGACCTGGTTGATCATATTCCTTCTGAATTTCTGAAAATCTCAGAAAGCGGAATTAGTGATCCTAAGAAAATTGCTGATCTAAAAAGCGCAGGGTTTAATGGCTTTCTGATTGGAGAGAATTTTATGAAAGAAGTGGATCCAGGGAAGGCAATGAAAGAGTTTGTAGCTCAAATATAATCACAAACCGTATTCTTGGATATTCTGACAGGGTACGATTAATTGACCCTTTCAAACTATTATCTTTGTACTTTGTTAATACTGATAAATGCCTAGACTAAAATTTTATGATACCACAGTAAAACCGGAAAGAGCTGTTCTCGTAGGGATAATTAAACCCGGCGAATCTGAAGAACAAACGCGGGAATATCTGGATGAATTAAAATTTCTGGTTGAGACTGCTGGCGGTGATACCCAAAAGGCATTTACACAAAGGATGCAGCGTCCCGATAGAGCAACATTTGTGGGAACTGGCAAGCTAGAAGAAATAAATGCTTATGTAAAGTCGGAAGAGATTGATATGGTCATTTTTGACGACGAGCTTTCTCCTTCACAACTGAGAAATATTGAAAATGAACTTCAGGTAAAGATTCTTGACAGGAGCAATCTGATCCTTGATATTTTTGCTAGAAGAGCACAAACATCACAAGCAAAAACACAGGTTGAACTTGCACAGCTTCAGTATCTCTTACCTAGGTTAACACGTTTATGGACTCACCTGGAACGACAAAAAGGTGGAATTGGAATGCGTGGACCTGGAGAAAGCCAGATCGAGACTGACCGTCGCTTAATCTTAAATAAGATTTCAGTTTTAAAGGAACGACTCAAAGAAATTGATAAGCAAAACGAAACTCAACGTAAAAACAGGAGTCAGTTGATTAGGGTATCTCTAGTTGGCTATACGAACGTGGGGAAGTCAACCATCATGAATATGATCTCCAAATCTGAGGTTTTTGCTGAAAATAAACTTTTTGCTACTCTTGATACAACCGTTAGAAAAGTTGTCATTGAAAATTTACCCTTACTGCTATCGGATACCGTTGGTTTTATTCGCAAACTTCCACATCATCTGATTGAATGTTTTAAATCTACATTGGATGAAGTGCGTGAAGCCGATGTTCTAATCCATGTGGTGGATATATCCCACCCTAACTTTGAAGATCAGATTAATACGGTAAATGAGACACTAAAGGAAATGGGTGCGATAGATAAAGAAATAATCACTGTTTTTAATAAAATTGATGCCTATAAACCAGCTGATTATGACCCGCAGGAGGAACAAGCACCAATGAGTCTGGCTGATTTTAAAAATAGCTGGATGAGTAAGGATCAGAATCCTGCAATTTTTATATCAGCACTCAAGAAAGAAAATGTGGAGGAATTCAGGTCTGTTTTGTATGAAAAGGTAAAGGCAATTCATACCAAACGGTACCCTTACGATAAATTACTCTATTAAATAATTTTGCGTTTATATGGGTGTATTAAAGATTGATACGTAATTCTATTTATCGAATTAGGGTCATCTTTAAAACCGGACTAATACATTCACGCCTAATTTTAGTTTATTTGTAACACAGGCCATTTATTTTCCCCATTTTATGGAATCAAAACGTCAACAAAAGTTCGCAGGAGTTATTCAAAAAGATCTTGCTGAAATATTTCAGAGAGAAGGAATGAATTTTCTGCCTAATATAATGGTGACCATTACTAAGGTAAGGGTATCACCTGATCTTGCCATAGCCCGTATTTATTTGAGCTTTTTTAATAGCACCAACAATTCGCTTGCTATAAATACCATTAAGTCTCATGCCAATGAGATTAGATATAAATTGGGTAATCGTATCAAAGATCAGGTAAGAATAGTGCCACAACTTGAATTTTTTCTGGACGATACCAGCGAATATGTAGAGCGTATGGATAAGATTTTTGATAAAATCAGCAAAGAACCTCGTCAGCCCGAAGATTTAGAAAGCGAAGATTAATCAGTATGAGGACTATAAGAGAACCCATAAACTTTTATACTCATTTAATTCCTGCGATTCTGGCTATTCCTGGTACATTTCTATTGCTTAGCAAAGCAGATAGTCAGATTGAATATACAGCTGCATGGGTATATGGTATTTGTACCTTTGTTCTTTTTGGCATAAGTTCAACGTATCATAGCTACCCTACTACTGAAAAGGAGATACGCTTCTGGCAGAAGTTTGATCATTGTTGTATTTACCTGATGATAGCCGGTTCATATACACCTACAGCATTGCTGGTTTTTGATGGCTGGATTCGATGGACTTTGTTCGGTATGATCTGGACCATTGCTCTTGCTGGTTGTCTGCTTAAAATATTTAATCGATTGAAGCATACCGGCCTTTCGCTGGCTATCTATATATCCATGGGCGCCTTGATTGTACCTTTAATGGAAGAGATGGTCGAAAAATTACCAGTTTCAGCAATTGCTTGGATGGTATTAGGTGGCATTTTTTATATTGTGGGTACTTTCTTTTATTATAAGGACAAGCCCATGGGCAACAGGTTTCATAGTCATGAGATATGGCATTTATTTGTTGTAGCAGGTGCTTTGTCGCATTACATTTATAATTATTACTTTTTGTTTGCATGACTAGGCTGACTCAGCTCGAGCTTTATCTGAAGCATCATCCCGAATATGTTTCGCCATTGGTTGACTTTAATTCACAAACGGATCAATTATTTCCATTTGACTTCAGCTCTTCCAATCAGGAGCTAAATCTTCAAATAATCGCAGATACTTCATTGTTTTCAACTTGGATTTCACAACAACTAAAGGAGAATAATTGCCGCTACGGTATTGGTGGTTATGATGAGCATCGTACACTTTATGCTAGAAGTGAATTGTTTGATAACGCAGAAGAACCGCGTCGTTTACACCTGGGTATTGACATTTGGGCAGATGCAGGAACACCCGTTTATGCACCACTATCAGGTCAAATTCATAGTTTCCGGTTTAATGACAATTTTGGCGATTATGGTGCCACATTGATAC
>CAIJME010000135.1 GCA_903821625.1 uncultured Sphingobacteriales bacterium
AATCGTTCCGGGTGATCATTGATTTCCTGTTTAAGCTTTTCTTCGTTAAAGCTGATCTCTGAATTTAGGATCTTATAGGTCCCATTTTCAAAAATAATTCGTTCTCTTAATCCATCAAGTAGGTAAAAAAAATTGATCTCTCTTGGATTTACTTGTGCCTCAATCCCAACTTTAGCCAGTTTATCATTGGCTTCAGAAATATTTCTGAAGCTGTTCTGCTGAATGATATCATCTTTAATTATAGATGAAAATTGTTTTTTTAAACGACTATCATCAGCATCCAGAATAAGTAATCCATACTCTTCAAACAGTGCATTGACAAGGTATCGGCTCGAATCTGCCAGGTTTTTATGTTCAGTATAGGCTTTATAGATCAGATCACTCAGAAATGCTGCATGTTCAGAAATTCCAAGAATATTTTGGTATTCTTTTATTGTTTTTTCAATGCCTGCGGTTCGTAATCTTCCAGTTGCACCTGTAGCTTCATGTTCCCAACTGATCTTTTTCCCGGAAATATAGGTATGATTGATCTCGGCAAAGTCATGGTCTTCGGTTGCCATCCAGTAAACGGGCACGAAATTTTTATCCGGGAAATTATTTTTTAATTCCTTGGCTAGGTTGATAGCACTTACAATCTTGAAAATGAAGTAAAGCGGACCCGTAAACAGGTTTAACTGATGGCCAGTACAAACGGTAAAGGTATTGTTGTTAAGAAGGAGATCAATATTTTGTTGAACGGATGCATGTAAAGGGGATCCAATTTTTGAATACTGCTCGCTTAATGTCTCAGCAAGTATTTTTCTATCGGCAATCGTTTTTTTTCTGTCAATTAAATTTCTGAAACCTTGAATATCTGCTTTTTCAGAACTGAAGGGTGCTAATACCGGATCATTAGCCAGATAGCGCATTAGGCTTTCTGAAAAACTACGGGTTTCACTGTAATCAATATAAGTTACCTTCATCTTGAACGAAATTAGAGGAATTTACTGAATTCCTCTGAACAGATCTATATTTTGACAATCTGACCATACAGATCGAAATCTTCTGCTCGGTCTATTTTAACCTGAACAAAAGTGCCTGGTGTTGCATAACTTATGCGGGCGTCAATTAAAACTTCATTATCAACTTCAGGAGAATCAAATTCGGTACGGCCGATTAGGTAATTACCTTCTTTTTTGTCGATAAGTACTTTAAAGTGCTTTCCAACCTTATCCTGATTGATATTGAAAGATATTTCCTGCTGAATATTCATGATATCTTCAACACGTTGTTGTTTTACCTCTTCTGTTACATCGTCATTTAGAAGATGGGCATGTGTTTTTTCTTCATGCGAATACGTGAAACATCCAAGACGATCAAAGCGACTTTCAGATACCCATTCTTTCATTTCTTCAAAATCTCGCTCTGTTTCGCCAGGATATCCGCAGATTAATGTCGTACGCAAAGCAATATCAGGTACTTTATTGCGAATTGAATTCACAAGGTCAATGGTTTTCTGTCTGGTAATTCCGCGACGCATAGAGCTCAGCATAGAATCACTGATGTGCTGCAAAGGCATATCCAGGTAATTGCAGATGTTGCTGCGCTCGTTCATTACATCCAAAATATCCATTGGGAAGCCAGAAGGGTAGGCATATTGTAAGCGGATCCATTCTATGCCATCTACATCAGAAAGGTTGCGAAGCAAATCGGCAAGGTTCCTTTTACTGTAAAGATCTAATCCGTAATAGGTCAGATCCTGGGCAATAAGGATCAATTCTTTAGTGCCGTTTTTAGCAAGATATTTAGCTTCTTTAACCAGATCATCTATTGGTTTAGAAACGTGCTTTCCCCTCATTAAAGGGATGGCACAAAATGAACAGGGTCTGTTGCAGCCTTCTGCGATCTTAAAATAAGAAAAATGTGAAGGGGTGGTTAATAATCGTTCGCCTACCAGTTCATGCTTATAGTCAGCTCCGATAGAGCTTAAAAGGTTTTGCAGGTCATTGGTTCCGAAAAAAGAATCTACATTTTTTATCTCAGCTTCAAGTTCGGGCTTATAACGTTCAGAAAGGCAACCGGTTACAATAACTTTACCTACTTTTCCCTGATCTTTTAATTCACTGTACTGTAAAATGGTATCGATCGATTCTTGTTTTGCATTGTCAATAAATCCACAGGTATTGATAACAATAATATCATCTTTATTCAGCTGTTGGTCTTCATGAACAACATCCATCTGATTGCCGCGCAACTGTCCCATCAAAACTTCTGAGTCGTGAATATTCTTTGAACATCCAAGTGTAATCACATTGACTCTTGGTTTAACCCTGCTTACTTCTTTACTACTTTTTGTTTTCATTCTTCTGTTCCCTGTTTATTTAAATAGGGAGTCTACAAACTCTTTTTTATTAAATAGTTGAAGATGATCTATGCCTTCGCCTACACCGATGTATTTCACCGGAATTTTAAACTGATCGGATATTCCGATGACTACCCCGCCTTTTGCGGTGCCATCCAATTTTGTAAGAGCAAGTGCATTAACCTCAGTTGCCTGAGTAAACTGCTTACATTGTTCAATTGCATTTTGGCCAGTAGAGGCATCCAGAACAAGTAGAATTTCATGAGGAGCCCCCGGAACAACTTTTTGCATGACCTGTTTGATTTTGGTCAGCTCATTCATTAAAGCAATCTTATTATGTAAACGTCCGGCTGTATCAATAATAGCCACATCATCACCATTGGCAACGGCAGATTGCAAGGTGTCAAAGGCTACAGAAGCAGGGTCTGAACCCATTGGCTGAGCAACTATACGTACATTAACCCGTTCGGCCCAAAGCTTTAGCTGATCAACTGCAGCTGCCCTGAAGGTATCTGCAGCTCCCAAAACCACTTTGTTTCCTGCAAGTTTTAATTTATGTGCAAGTTTTCCAATGGTAGTGGTTTTACCTACTCCATTAACACCCACAACCATAATCACATAAGGCTTATGATCGCCATATTCAAAATTTCTGAAATCATCGCTATTGTTTTCTGAGAGCAGGCTTTGTATCTCTGAACGAAGAATCTCATTCAGTTCGGAGGTATTGATATATTTATCACGTGCAACTCGTGCCTGTATTCTTTCAATGATTTTTAAGGTTGTTTGAACGCCAACATCTGAATTGACTAAGATCTCTTCCAGCTCATCCAGAACATCATCATCAACAGTTGTTTTGCCGACAACGGCTTTAGTGATCTTGGAAAAAATCCCTTCCTTGGTCTTCTCTAAGCTTTTATCCAGTTCAACTTGTTCCTGAACATTGCTTTCTTTCTTTTTGAAAAAGTCAAATAATCCCATAGGTCTGAATTTAATTATTCTGCTGATGCAGGCAAAAAATTGGTGTTTTTATGAAACAAGGATGAAGCAGCCTAGCACAGTCAATCTTCAAACTTTTTTAAAAACAATTCTATGTTAATGAAAAAAGCCCCCCAACGATTATACGCGGGCGGCTTCTGTTATTACAATGTGAAAATTACTTAGAGGAATTAATTCCTGCGATAGCGTCTTTCACGTGATCGTTATGAACGATAATTTCTTTGAATGAATAAGCACCTGTTTTTGGTGATTTATTCATTGTAATTACCTTTGAATATTCTTTACCAGCACCTGTTTTCAGGGTTGCAACTACTTTCTTTGCCATTTCTGTATATTTTTTGGTTGTAGGTTTTAAGTTGTAGGTTCTAAGTTGTAGGTTTTAAGTTGTAGGTTGTAAGTTCTTATTACTTATAACTTATTACTTATAACTTACTACTTAATTTCTTTATGAACAGTCACTTTTCTTAACACCGGATTAAATTTCTTTAACTCCAGACGTTCTGTAGTGTTCTTTTTGTTTTTTGTTGTTACGTAACGAGACATTCCAGCCATGCCACTCTCTTTGTGCTCAGTACATTCTAAAATAACCTGAACCCTATTACCTTTCTTAGCCATTGTGTTAAGTTTTGAGTTGTAAGTTATAGGTTGTAAGTTGTAGGTTGTAAGTTGTTTAAACTACTTATTACCTCTAACTTAATACTTATAACTATTATATGTATCCTTTTTTAAGGAATTTATTAATTACAGCAGTGATGCCATTTTTACTGATGGTTTTAATCGCTGAGGTAGAAACCTTCAACGTGATCCATCTATCTTCTTCTGGAATGTAAAACTTTTTTACATGCAGGTTAGGATAAAATTTACGTTTGGTTTTTACGTTCGAATTAGAAACGTTGAAACCGTTCATCGCCATTTTTCCTGTTAAATCACAAATTCTCGACATGACTATAGGTGTATCTTATAATTTAAATCAATTCTCCAAAGAGTTTGCAAATATCAGCAGAAAAAATCAGATACGCAATACTTTATCAATAAATTTAGACTTTCCTTTTAAAAGCAGTCTTGCTTCATGATTTATTGTAATTTTTTTGCATCTATATTAGGCTAAAAGCCCTGAATATGATATAATTGTATTCTGAAATTTTTAAAAAAATATACCGAACAAAAATTAAAAAATGGATCTCCGTATTAATTCCTTTGACGATTACAAACGTGTTTATGATTATAGTGTAGCTGAGCCAGAAAATTTCTGGGGCTCGATTGCTGACACGTTCTACTGGCAGAAAAAATGGGATAAAGTTCTGGACTGGAATTTTACTGAACCCAATGTAAAATGGTTCAGTGGCGGAAAGTTAAATATAACGGAGAATTGCTTAGATCGTCATCTTGCAAATGATGCTGATAAAACTGCGATGATCTGGGAACCAAATGATCCTGAAGAGCATTACAGGTCATTTACCTATAAAGAACTTCATTTTAAAGTGATTCAATTTGCTAATGCACTTAAAAATAATGGTGCCAAAAAAGGTGATAGAATCTGTATTTACATGCCAATGGTACCTGAATTGGCAATAGCAGTTTTAGCTTGTGCACGTATTGGCGCCATTCACTCTGTTGTTTTTGGAGGTTTTTCAGCTCAATCTATTGCCGATAGGATTAATGATGCTCAGTGTAATTTGGTAATCACCGCAGATGGTGGCTTTAGAGGGAATAAAGATATTCCTCTAAAAAATATTATTGATGATGCTCTGGTGCAATGCCAGTCTGTAAATAAGATCATTGTTTTGACCCGTACTCGTACGGCTGTTTCTATGATCAAAGGTCGTGATGTGTGGTGGGAAGATGAAATTAAAAAGGTTGAAACTCAGGGTAATCCTGATTGCCCTGCAGAACCAATGGATTCTGAAGACCCATTGTTTATATTATATACATCCGGATCAACCGGAAAACCTAAAGGAGTAGTACATACTTGTGGTGGTTATATGGTTTATACTGGTTATACTTTTAAGACGGTATTTCAATACCAGCCGGGAGAAGTACATTTTTGCACCGCCGACATTGGATGGATCACCGGGCATTCATATATCGTATACGGACCTCTATCCCAGGGAGCTACTACCTTGATGTTTGAAGGTGTTCCAACCTGGCCGGATGCGGGCCGTTTCTGGGAGATTATTGATAAATACAAGGTAAATATTTTATATACTGCCCCCACCGCTATTCGCTCATTGATGAGCTTTGGCGAAGATCCTTTAAAGGGAAAAGACCTTAGTTCATTAACCAAGCTTGGTTCTGTTGGTGAGCCGATCAATGAAGAGGCATGGCATTGGTATAATGAGAAGATTGGAAAGGGTAAATGCCCAATTGTTGATACCTGGTGGCAGACAGAGAACAGTGGTATTTTAATTTCAGCAATAGCCGGAATTACTCCTACTAAACCCGGTTATGCAACGCTTCCATTGCCTGGAGTTCAACCTTGCCTAGTAAATGAAGCAGGGGTAGAACTTGTTGGGAATGAGGTAAGCGGTAATTTATGTATTAAGTTTCCATGGCCGGGTATTATCCGTACCACTTATGGAGATCATGAGCGTTGCCGTTTGACCTATTTCTCTACCTATAAAGACATGTATTTTACTGGTGACGGTTGTTTGAGAGATGAGGACGGATATTATAGAATTACCGGCAGAGTTGATGATGTGATGAATGTTTCTGGTCACCGAATAGGAACTGCAGAGGTTGAAAATGCCATCAATATGCACGCTGATGTGGTTGAAAGTGCAGTTGTTGGATATCCTCATGATATCAAAGGACAAGGAATATACGCCTATGTGATTCTTGGAACTTCAACTCACGATCATGATCTTACAAGAAGAGATATACTTCAAACCGTTGCCCGAATTATTGGTGCAATTGCCAAGCCGGATAAGATTCAGTTCGTTTCTGGATTACCGAAAACCCGTTCAGGAAAGATTATGAGAAGAATCTTAAGAAAGATTGCTGAAGGTGATTTCACCAATCTTGGAGATACCTCAACCTTGCTTGATCCTAATGTTGTAGATGAAATTAAACAGGGTGCCGCAGAACTGTAATTTTTAAAATCTTTTTAGCTGCAAAGACAACAGGTAAATCACGCGAAGGTGTGATCGATTGGCTTAAAAGTTTATTGAATACCATGGAAAGCCCAGCTGATTATATCAGCTGGGCTTTTTTTTCAACCGCCACTTTGGTTGGTGTTCTCCATTCGCACAAGCTAATGTGCCTAAAATAAATCAATCAATCAAAATCTAATGTCATCCCGAAACCTGCCTTTTAGCAGGTGAGGGACCTTCGTAGTTTTTAGCAGAATTTTGCTTTCGTAGCAGCTAAGTTCCTTCACTTTGTTCAGGATGACACGTGCATAGCGATCTAGAAAAATTAAATACGACGCAATTAACTTTCCTTATGCTTAGTGGTACCCACCAAGCATTTTATCATTTCATTCCGCTCATAGCCGCGGGGGCTTAGTTCTTTTTCTGTAGCCCGCCCGGATGAATCCGTTCGGACGGGCAAAAAAGAACCAAAACGCTACCGCTGCGCCTGCTGCTATGAAAGGTTCTGCGAGGGCTGGGACAGTAATTGCCGCACC
>CAIJME010000136.1 GCA_903821625.1 uncultured Sphingobacteriales bacterium
CCTTTTCCTCCAGGCCAGCCGGTGATGGTATGCTGAAGTTTATTGAAAATATGAATATTGATATTATAAACCGGACCTTTCTCAGTTGCCAGCTGCGCCATTCCATGGTTATTATAATCTTCTTCGGTAAGTTTTAGGATCGGTTTTCCAAGCGTATTAGCAAGCCAGATCACCGCCTTTTTGATCATTGGTACATCCCATGTGCAATCTTTAACGAGCCATGGAGTGTTGAACCTGGTTAGTTCTGAGGCAGCATCCTGATCAAGTATAAACTCTACATTTTCAGAAAGTTGCAGGTAGGTAGCTGGCACTTCAGATGAAATTTCACCTTCAACTGCCTTTTTGATGATGAAGGCCTTTTTTGTGTTCCATGCCATCAGTATGATTTCGCGGGCTTTAAAAATGGTTCCAATACCCATTGTAATGGCCTTGGTTGGTACATTTTCTTTTCCACCAAAATCGCGTGAAGCATCTCTTCGGGTCAAATCATCAAGAGTTACCAATCTGGTTCCTGAATTTGGAGCTGATCCCGGTTCGTTAAAACCAATGTGCCCAGTTCGGCCTATACCTAATAACTGAAGATCAAGTCCGCCTAATTCTGTAATCTTTAGTTCATAATTCAAACAAAAATCATGAATTTCTTCGATTGGCAAAGTCCCATCAGGAATATGAACATTATCCATATTGATATCAATATGGTTGAATAAATTTTCTTTCATAAAAGTCACATAGCTTTGTGGCGATGTGGATTTCATTGGAAAATATTCATCAAGATTGAAGGTGATTACATTTTTAAAGCTAACACCTTCTTCTTTGTGAATACGTACAAGTTCGCGATAAACTCCCATTGGTGTAACTCCGGTTGCAAGTCCAAGGATTGCATTTTCGCCTTTCAGTTGTTTGCTAACAATTAGGTCGGTAATGCGGCGCGCCACCTTTTTAGAAGCAATATCCTGGTTGGCATAAACAGTTACGGGAAGTTTTTCGAATCGGGTTTCCTCTAGAAGATTTAATCTGGCCATTTGATTCTGACTATAGTAGGTGAGACGCAAATATAATTACAAAAAATTTATCCTTCGGAATTGCTTATAAATTATCTTGGTTAATTTATATACTCCCTAAATCCGCTTTCATACTGCCCATGGTATATTTAAATAATACATTTCTGGTTTTTATTAAGCAAGGTTAGTTCAGACTATTTGCGAGTAGATAAGGTTAATTTTCTTTTATAATAATTTAAAGCCCAGACTTAGATGAAATAAATTTTGTTGCTGACTATATTTTTCACTTTGGCTTACATTGCTCAGTCCCGATTCATAACGAACATCAAAGGTTAGGTTGCCCAGATCAATTCCGCTTCCTGCCTGGAATCCTAGGGTTTGTTTCTTATAATTTCCGAAATCAATAACTGAGTTGTATGCCGAGCCCAGGGTATTGTTTTCATCAATAATAAAAGATAGGATGGGGCCGCCCATAAAACGAAGGTTCAGTTTATTGCTTCCAATCTTTGTTCCAACTAAAAGTGGAAGGTCAAGAGTGGTGAACTTTATTTTGCCTTTCACATTGATCATTGCTGAATTCATTACAAGGCTGGTAAATTCATTGCCTTTTGTTCCAAGGTATAGTTCTGGTTGGAAATACAAACCGGCACCACCAACTCTGCTGAATATTCCTGCTTGGTATCCCATTATATTTTTTTCATTCGTCAGGTCATCTTTGGTTTTTAGATTAGAATAATTGACACCTCCCTTAATTCCGAAGGTAAATTTCGATTTTTGTGCCATTGTCGTAATTGCAGTTATTCCGAGAAGGCATGTGAATAGGATGATCTTTTTCATAGTATTTTATTTTCTAACTAATAAACAATATTAAATCTAAATTATTGTATTTATTCATTTCTACGAATTAGCTTGAAATTTGTCGGGATAAAATTTAATTTTGTGCAAATTTATACCATGGCAGAGATCAGCATCAGTAATTCGGAATGGGATCGTTTGAAATTAAAGATCAAGCGAAAATACACTAATCTTAGTGATGAAGATCTTTCTTATGAACAGGGGCAAGAAGAAGAACTGATTACCCGATTGATGGCTCGTTTGAAGCGTAAAAGAGAGTATATCGTATTTACGCTCAAAAAAGGCATGGAATTCCTTGAAACCAATCGCTTATAATAGAAAGCTTTTCTGGCTTGATCTTTATAATTCAAAAAAGGCAGTTTTTTATAATTTAAATTCATAATTTAAACGTATGAATAAACAGTCTGGTTCAAATCCTAATTTTCTGAAAATAGTAAAGGGATTTATCCTTAGTGCGGTTATTATATCGTTTTTTTCTTTTTCATACGTTGAAGACCTGTTTCAGGTATCTAAGAATCTAGACATTTTTGCAGCAGTTTATAAACAGTTGAGCATAAATTATGTAGATGATGTGAATTCATCAAAAATGATGAAAACCGGAATTGATGCAATGCTTGAAGATCTGGATCCATATACTGAGTATATTCCAGAGTCGGATATCGAAGATTATAAACTTAAATATGTAAGTACTCAATATGGAGGTATTGGTGCAACAATTTCAAATAGAGATGGTAAAGTAATAGTTGCAGATACCTATCAGGGTTTCCCGGCCCAGAAGGCAGAAATTCGTGCAGGCGATGAGTTACTTGAAATTTCAGGAGTATCGTTAAAGGGAAAAAACAATGAGCAAGTTAGTTCTATGCTCAAAGGCTCAAAAGGAACGCCGGTTAAGTTATTGATTCAAAGACCTGGAATTTTAGAACCTATTTTAAAAAACCTTGTTCGTGAAGAAATTAGGCAAGATAATGTAGCCTACTTTGGCATGCTCGATAATCAAGTTGGGTATATTAAGTTGGATAAGTTTCTCGAAAATTCTGCGCAGGAAGTTAAAGACGCCTTGACTGAGCTAAAGAAGAATAAGCTCAATGGTTTAGTACTAGACCTTCGTTTCAATGGCGGCGGCATATTACAGGAAGCCGTAAAAATAGTGAACCTTTTTGTTGATAAAGGGGTAACTGTGGTGATTCAAAAGGGTAGAAATCAAAATAAATCAATCACGTATACTACGTCAAATAACCCTGAAGAGCCTTCTCTTCCATTGGTGGTGTTGGTCAATAATCGTTCAGCTTCTGCTTCAGAAATTGTTGCAGGATCTTTACAGGATCTAGACCGGGCTGTAGTGATCGGTCAGCGTAGCTTTGGCAAAGGACTTGTTCAACAAACATTTAATTTGCCTTACAACAGTCTTGTAAAGGTTACTGTTGCTAAATACTATACTCCATCTGGCCGGTGCATACAGGCATTGGACTATGCTCACAAAGATTCTGATGGATCTGTTGTTAAAGTGGCTGATTCCCTAATCACGGAATATAAAACCAAAATAGGCAGATCTGTTTATGATGGAAGCGGTATCTATCCTGACCTATTTGTAAAGCCTATAAAGTATAGTATGATCACTCAAACGCTGGCTTCAAAATATCATATTTTTGACTATGCCACTCAGTATCGTATTCAAAACCCAACGATTACTGCTGCTAAAACATTCAAACTTACGGATGCAGAATTCGACAATTTTGTAAGTTTTCTTTCAAAAAGAGATTATAGTTACAATTCACGTTTAGAAAAATTACTTAATGACGTGCGTGATGAGGCTAAGAAAGAAAGTAAACTAGGCCAAGTTACTACTGAATTAGAAGCATTAAATGCCCGAATTTCAACTGCAAAGAAAAATGATCTGAGTATCTACAAGGAAGAGATCAAAAAAGTTTTAGAGGGCGAGATTGTATCACGTTATTACTTTGAAAAGGGAAGGCTTGAACAGAATTTCAAATACGATCAAGACCTTAGCGAATCGCTTAAATTGATTGCTAATAAAGCCGTAATCGCTTCCATTTTAAATGGCGAAGGAACGTATAAATCTATTGGTAAACCTGGAGCGGAATTTTCTGCTAGTACTGGAAAGTAGTAAGTAATAAGTTATAAGTAGTAAGTAATAAGTATTAATCCAGCTAAATCCTATAACCTATAACCTTTAACCTACAACCTATAACTTAATACTTCAACCCCATATTATAAAGCATAAACGCCCATTTATCGGCTTGCTCTTCAATAATTTTTCCGGTTGGTTTTCCTGCACCATGGCCTGCATTGGTTTCGATTCGGATAAGTGCCGGGCTAGCGCCTTTATGATATTCCTGTAATCTGGCTGCAAATTTAAAGGAGTGGGCTGGAACAACGCGGTCGTCATGATCGGCAGTAGTGATCAATGTGGCTGGATAAGAAACGCCAGGTTTTAATGCATGGTAAGGCGAATATTTCAATAAATAATCAAACATTTCTTTCGAATCTTCTGCCGTTCCATAATCATAAGCCCATCCTGCTCCAGCAGTAAATTTATTATACCTGAGCATATCCAAAACACCTACTGCAGGAAAAGCTACTTTAAAAAGTTCAGGCCGTTGACTCATGACCGCTGCTACCAATAAACCTCCATTTGAACCTCCGGCTATTGCCAGGTAGTCTTTTGAGGTGTAGTTATTGCTGATCAGGTATTCTGCTGCGGCTATAAAATCATCGAATACATTTTGCTTCTGCATTTTTGTTCCTGCTAGGTGCCATTTCTCGCCATACTCACCCCCGCCTCGCAGGTTTGGTACTGCATATATTCCTCCCTGCTCCAGTAAAATAATATTTGAAGTACTAAATGCCGGAGTCAGGCTCACACTAAAGCCACCATAACCATATAAAAGTGTTGGGTTTTTGCCGTTAAGTTCAACACCTTTTTTATGGGTAATGATCATCGGAATTTTTGTTCCGTCTTTCGAAGTATAAAATACTTGCTTGGAAACAAATTGAGAAGGATCAAATTCAACTCCCGCCTTTTTATATTCAATAGATTGCCCTGAAGCTATATTATACTTGAAGATTGTTGGAGGGTAGATATAAGAAGTAAAGGTATAGTACAACTCTTTTTCTGTTTTTTTGGCGCTAAAGCCACTTGCAGAACCTACACCGGGCAATGTCACTGTTCTTTCGAGATTGCCATCCATATCATACTGCATCACAAGCGATGTGGCATCTTTAAGGTAACTGGCAAAGATTTTGCCACCGGCTGTACTCACATTTAAAACATTCTCTGTTTCTTTGATCAGATCTTTCCAGTTTTCTGGAGCCGGATTGGAGGCATCAACAGTTACTACTCTATAGTTTGGTGCATTATGATTGGTAAATAGGTATAGTTTATCTCCCTGGTTGTCGATCACAGAATGATCTCCCTTATAATTATTCACTACATTGATTATTGCACTTCCAGGTTTGGAAAGATCCTGAATATATAGTTCATTCCCTGTTGTGGACACAGCTGCCGTAATCACTAAAAATCGCTGGTCTTCTGTTAGGCCACCACCAATATATCGGCGCGGAGTTTGATCGCCGCCAAAAATCAGTTTATCCTCTTTTTGCGAGGTTCCGATGGCATGAAAGTACAGTTTATGGTATTGTGTCAATCCAGAAAGCTGGCTACCCTCTTTCGGTTTATCATAACTGCTGTAATAGAATCCTTCATTTCCTTTCCAAGACAGGCCTGAAAATTTAACGTCCATTAGGGTATCGCCCACAACAGACTTGTCTGATGTATTTAATACAATTACTTTTCTCCAATCAGAACCCCCTTCTGAAATCTGGTAGGCTACCAGGCTGCCATCTTTTGTAAATTCAATACCAGCAAGTGAGGTAGTTGCATCTTTTGAAAAACTATTTGGATCTAGAAAAACTTCAGGTTTGTTTTTATCTTTTTGTCGGTACAGCACATATTGATTCTGCAAACCATCATTTTTATAGAAATAGGTGTATAAACCTTCTTTAAACGGAGCGGTAAATTTTTCGTAATTCCACAAGGTTTCTAATCTTTTTTTGATGTCTCCTCTGAATGGGATTCCTGATAAATAGCCCTGAGTTACTTTGTTTTCGGCCTCAACCCATGCTTTGGTTTCTGCAGAGCGATCATCTTCTAACCAGCGGTAAGGGTCATTGATCTTAGTACCAAAATAGGTGTCAAAAACGTCAGTTTTAGTGGTTATAGGGTAGTTCATGGACTTATTAATAGGACTTGTATGTTGGGCTATTCCAAAAAATGGACTGATTAGAATAGC
>CAIJME010000137.1 GCA_903821625.1 uncultured Sphingobacteriales bacterium
ACTCACCCCGCTTTCTTTTTCACCATTAATTATTGCCCAGTTTATGGGGGCTGCACCCCTGTATTGTGGGAGTAAAGATCCATGAAGATTTATAGTGCCCTTTGCAGGCATATTCCATACTATTTCAGGTAACATTCTGAAGGCTACTACCACCTGAAGGTCTGCATGTAATGATCGTAATTCCTGAATGAATTCAGGATCCTTTAATTTAATAGGCTGGAGTACTTTTAGTCCCTTTTCTACTGCAAATTGCTTTACTGCAGACTCATTGATTTTTTGACCCCTGCCTGCTGGTTTATCTGGAGCTGTTATGACTCCAACTAGGTCAAAGCCTGCTTCTAATAGTGCATTCAGAGATGCGACAGCGAAATCGGGGGTACCCATGAATACTATTTTCATATTGAGATGTTAGATGTTAGATATGAGATTTGAGATATGAGGACTGAGGTACGAGGTATGAGGTATGATGATTTCCGACCTCCTGCTTCATACTTCCTGCTTCCGACTTCCTTTTCCTATTGATACAATAAATACTTTTTCCTCATTAATTTATATTGCGATAGTCCGGGTTCCCAGCTTTGGCGGATCTCTTCTTCTGATTTTCCGGCAATGATCTGCTTTTTCAGCTCAAATGTGCCTGCTAGTTTGTCGAAATTGCCCATTTGATTACTCTGCTTGAAGTCAAAGAATTTATCTTTAAATGGGTACGCATTATACAATTCGATTAACCAGCTCAAATTAATTTCACCTTCTTTGTAGATCTTTTTGCTGCTGTATTGGCGTAGATCTATTCCATAGCATTCTTTATTCATGTGTAAGGGGGTTTCGCTCATGCCTTTAATACCTTTAGGAACAAATGAAAATTTGTATTTTCCTTTTAGTTCAGGATTCCCCAAAATTGTGAAAGGAAAATAGGTTCCGCGTCCCTGGCTGATGATAGTTCCTTCAAATAAACAAAGGGATGGATAGAGTAAAATTGACTGTGCGGTATTCAGGTTAGGTGATGGTTTAACCGGTAAAACATAAGGCATTGCATGATTATAATTGGCATTCTTGATCACCTTAATCTTGCATTTAACCTTATTGGCAAGCCACTCTTCGCCATTTAGCATCTGAGCATACTCAGCAATGGTAAGCCCGTGTGTAATAGGAATAGGGTTTATTCCGATCCCTGACTTCAATTTCGGGTCTAGAATGGGTCCGTCAACATAAAAGCCATTTGGGTTTGGACGATCCAGAATAAGTAATTCCTTATTATGGTCTGCACAAGCTTCCATGACATGTTGAAGTGTGTTTATATAGGTATAAAACCTTACCCCAACATCTTGGATGTCATAAATCATCAGATCTATATCTGCAAGATCTTCTTTAGTTGGTTTATTATGTTTACCGTATAACGATATTGCAGGTATGCCAGTTTTTGCATCAAAGCTATCATCTACATGAATTCCTGCACTTGCATCACCGCGAAAACCATGTTCAGGGCCGAATATTTTAACTATTTTAACCCCTAGTGCTAATAAACTATCTACAACCGTCGTGCTTCCAATAACAGAAGTCGGATTAACCACCATCCCTATCCGTTTTCCTTTCAGATACGGAAGGTAAAGTTCAGTTTGCTCTGCTCCGGTGCGTAGTTTGCCACGAACTTTATCAATACTTTCAATTTTAATATTTCTGGGATTAGGAACCAGATTTCTGCCTGTTTGTATCTGCTGCGCTGATGATCTGCAGGCAATCAAAGTAAAAACTGCTATAATTAAATATCTAAAACGGAACATGGTAGAATTGGATTAACTCAAGTAAAAATGAACCTTTAAGGCTAATTGTTTCTGAAACGAAATTAAAAAAAATGCATCTTTGCTAAGGTACAAAAAAAACCATTTCAGGATTGAATTTACCTTTTTTCATCGCAAAGCGTATTACGTTTAATGCTAAACGTACTTTTTCAAAGCTAATTGTGCGTATCGCAATTCTTGGAATTATGCTTGGCCTTGCCGTAATGATTTTGGCCGTAGCTATCGTCAAAGGCTTTAAATCAGAGATCAGAGAAAAGGTTAGGGGTTTTTCTGGAGATATTCAGATTGCTAAACTCGACCTAAATACATCCTACGAAAACACTCCCTTTAGTATCTCAGAGTCTGAGTTGAAAAAAATTAGTGCAACATCAGGGATTTCATTTATCCAGCCATTTGCTACAAAGCCGGGTATTATAAATGCAGGTGATGAAGCCGAAGGAGTTGTACTGAAAGGGGTTGATCAATCGTATAATTGGGAATATTTTAAAAAGATTCTGGTTGCTGGTCATGTGATTGATTTTTCAGATTCTGTTAAATCGCGATCCCAGGTTTTAATCTCGAAATATACTGCTGATAGGCTAAATTTGAAGGCAGGGGATGACTTTCTCATGTATTTTATTGAAAATTCACTCAGGAAAAGAAAATTTGAAATTGCAGGCATCTATGATCTGGGAGTAGAAGAGGTTGATAAAATATTTGTAATCGGTGATCTGGAATTAATCAGAAGTCTTAATAATTGGCAACCTTCGCAGGTTGGAGGTTATGAGTTACGAGTGGACGATTTTAATGATCTAGATATCATTGAAAATAAGGTTTATGAAGACCTTGGGCTTAAGCTCAAATCATACACGGTAAAGGAATATTATCCTACAATTTTTGAATGGTTGTCTTTATTAGATGTGAATACTCAGGTAATCCTGATCCTAATGATGGCCGTTGCGGTGATCAATATGATTTCTGCCTTAATGATCATGATCCTGGAACGTACCAATATGATCGGAATATTGAAGGCTTTGGGAGGTTCTAATTGGAATATCCGTAAAATATTTCTGTACAATGCTACTTACCTTATTGGAATTGGCTTATTGAGTGGAAATGTACTTGGTATCGGATTAGGTCTTTTTCAGTACCATACCCACTTTTTCGGCTTGGATCAGACCTCCTATTACATGAGTTTTGTTCCAGTTCAATTAGATATCCAGGATATTCTTTTACTTAATATAGGCACCTTGCTTATTAGTTTAATAGTCCTTCTTATTCCTTCAATGCTGGTTGCCAAAATTTCGCCACTAAAGGCTATTCGATTTAAGTAATATTAGATCTTATTAACCGAATACATTATTTTTTTCCTTTGAATCATTTAATTATAAGAAATTTTTAACTGTTTTTTGCCTCATTCCAAAAAACATCCATTTCTGTCAATGTCATATCCTTCAGGCTTTTACCCAACTCTTTAGCTTTACTTTCAAGGTATTGAAAACGTTTGATGAATTTTTTATTGGTCTTTTCAAGGGCATCTTCTGGGTTTATATCAATAAACCGGGCATAGTTTATCAAAGAGAAGAGCAGGTCTCCAAATTCTGCCTCGGCCTTCTCCTTGTCGATGGCCGTGTTTTCAACTGTGTTAAACTCATCTCTAAATTCTCTTAATTCTTCCTCAACTTTTTCCCATACCTGTGATTTTTCTTCCCAGTCGAAACCTACTCCGCGGGCTTTTTCCTGAATTCTGGATGCTTTGATCAAGGCGGGTAATGAAAGGGGGACACCTTCTAGAACTGATTTATTACCCTCTTTTAATTTTAGCTGCTCCCAATTTCGTTTTACATCTACCTCATTTTCTACTATCACATCACTGTAGATATGCGGATGGCGATGAATAAGCTTCTCACAAATACCATTAAGTACATCTACAATAGTAAAGTCTTCGGTTTCTGATGCAATACGGCTATAAAAAACAAGATGGAGCATAATATCTCCTAGTTCTTTTTTAATCTCGTCTATATTTCCTTCAAGTATTGAATCGGAAAGCTCATAGGTTTCTTCGATAGTAAGATGCCTGAGTGTTTCCATCGTCTGCTTTTTATCCCATGGGCATTGCTCCCTTAATGTATTCATAATAGTTAAAAGGCGTTCGAACGCCGATGCAGGATTCATTCCTTCGGGGGGAATTGTATTTGGAGCGGGCATAATATGGAAATATTTCAGGTAAAAATAGGGTTTTTGTTTTTTACAGTTTGACTGCTCTGAGCATTTCTCGCTTTCCTACAGCTCCCGGTACTTTTTCAATTGAAAAACCGAGACTCTTCATGGCCCTTTTAAGTTCCCCGGTGATTGCATAGCTTACAAATACTCCACCCGGCTTTACAAATTTGCAGATCTGGTTTAGCGATTCCGAATTCCACATTTCTGGTTGGTGAACAGCAGCAAAGGCATCGAAATAGATCACATCAAACAGGTATTCAGATTTGAAATTGAGTAATTTTTCAGGGGCAATTTCAAGTAAACAAGTATCGTTTATGTGGGTCGCACCATTTAGAGCGATTGAATAATTAGTTAGGAATGAGTCCCATAATTTTTCGGATATATATTCATGATAACCTGTTTCAGCGATCATATCCTGATTCAGAGGAAAAGCTTCTATTCCAGTATAATTCAATTGGATCTGGTTTTTTATACAATGATCGGCTGTAACCAAAAAGTTTAAGCCCGTTCCAAATCCAACTTCCAGGATAGATGCTTTTTTTTCTGTTTTTCTTTCCAAGTAATAATTGAGTCCTGAATTTAAAAATACATGCTTGCTTTCCTGTAATGCTCCGTGTCTGGAATGATAATTCTCACCCACTTGTTCATTGAAAATGGTTTTTGACCCGTCCGAGGTCATTACAAAGCTTAAGTGATCCATTTATTGCAATATCTAATTAACTTTTGTCCCTCGGCTTACCCATTGGCTCCAGAATTTAGTATAGGTATGGATTTCAGAAGTTTGAACGCCATTTTTTTTGTACACAGGTTTACCCTGGTTTACCCATTCAAAAAGACTGCCATACAGATTATACACGTTTTTATATCCAGCCTCTAATAGCTTTTTGCCAATTTTTTCGCTTCTCATTCCAACTGAACAATACAGAACAATTGTGGCACTAATTGGGATATCGTATATTTTTCGCATGTCAAACCAGAAATATCCAACATTGCGTGCGTTTTTCAGGTGACTAACATTGAATTCTTCTTCTTCGCGAGTATCCAAAATGTATACCTCATTTTTGTTTAGCTTAATAAGATCTTCTACAGATATAAGCGGAACACTATGTTCATACAAGCTGTCCAACATTAATTTAAATTCTTGGTTTTTTATCTGTGCTTGAATGTTGAAACTAAAAAGGCATAAAATGAGCAGGAAGTACTTATACATTTTCTTTTTTAAATTATCAATTCAAGAATTAATCAGACACTACAAATTAAACTTAAATTTTATCGGTTTCTAATTAATAATTTAAACATATGGGTATAAATTAATAAATAAAGCCCTTTGCTTAAAAAAACAAAGGGCTTTTGAGCACTAATTTCAATGATTTTACCAGATTCTAATTCGCTCTTCTGGTTTTTTATAAAGTTTATTTCCTGGTTTTATATCAAATGCATTATACCATGCATCCATATTAACAGGTGCGCCAATGGTGCGATATGGTCCTGGAGAATGGGTATCTGTTACGATTAACTGTGCTGCAGATTCATTTAGGATATTGCCTTTCCAAACCTGTGCCCAGGAAAGGAAAAATCGCTGATCAGGAGTAAATCCATCAGTTTTGACATTGCTTTGTCCTTGCTTAGTCATTTTAAAGGCTTCGTATGCTGCGTTTAACCCACCAAGATCACCAATATTCTCACCTAGCGTAAGCTTTCCGTTCACATGAATAGTATCCAATACCGTGTAGGCATCAAATTGTTCCTGTAATGCTGTAGCTTTTACTTTAAAACGCGCGCGGTCTTCATCAGTCCACCAGTTACGCAATGTTCCATCTTTATCATATTGACTTCCAGAATCATCAAACCCATGTGATATTTCATGGCCGATTACTGCACCAATTCCACCATAGTTGACTGCATCATCTGCATTTGGATCAAAGAATGGAAATTGAAGAATTCCAGCTGGGAATACAATTTCATTGTTAACGGCATTGTAGTAGGCATTTACTGTTGGTGGAGTCATACCCCAGCGGCTTTTATCTACCGGTTTTCCAAGTTGATTGACCATTTCGGTATATCCCCATTCACCTGCATTTCTTAGATTTTGAAAGAATGATCCTCTCTTGATCTCAAGGCCTTGGTACTCTTTCCATTTATCAGGGTAAGCAATCTTTGGAGTAAATGCATGTAATTTATCCAATGCTTTTTGTTTGGTCACATCGCTCATCCAATCCAGATTTTTGATCCGTATTTCATAAGCTTTTACTAGGTTACTTACCAATTCTTGCATTCTTGCTTTTGCTTCAGGTTTAAAATGTTTTTTAACATAGATCTGACCAAGAAGATCACCAACAGTGCCATCAGTTAACGATGACATACGTTGCCAGCGCGGCGTTTGAACCTTTTGGCCGGTAAGAATCTGGGTAAAAGCAAAATTTGCATTCACAAATTCAGAACTAAGATAAGGTGCTGAAGTTTTGAGTACATTCCATTTTAAATAGGTTTTAAGATCATTGATCGGAGTTGTGCTAAGCAATCCATTTAATGCTGCGAAGTATTTAGGAGAGTTTACTAAAACAGTATCCTGTCCGCTTACCTTCATTAATGGCATTAAGCTTTGCCAATTCAGGTTTGAAGTGGTTTTGCTGAATTCAGTTACTGAAAACTTATTATAGGTTTTGTAAGGATCACGCATTTCAACCCTGCTCATTTGTGCTGATGCGAGTGCCTTTTCTAGGTTGAAAATTGTTTCAGCTGCTTTTTCGGCTTCTGCTGCAGATGATCCTGAAAGGCTGAACAAACTAACAATATAATTTTTATAAGATTTTTGAATAATCAGGCTCCTTGCGTCACTCTTTAGGTAATAATCACGGTCTGGAAGAGTTGTGCCGCCCTGGCTTAACTGAGGAACAATATTTTTAACGTATTTTCTATCTTGTCCGACATTAAAACCGAAAAACGGAGAACCGCCTCCATAGGTGCGCATACTTGCAGCATGATTAATTATTCCATTCAGATCAGAGATCTGATTTAGTTTCTCAAGATCTGGTTTGATAGGAGAATAACCTAGTTTTTCAATAGTTAAACTATCCATGCCTGCCATGTAGAAGTCGCCTACTCGTTTTTCAACTGATCCAGCTACTGCTTTTTTATTGTTTGCCGATTCTGCCAGAATTGTTTTCACAGCATTAATATTAAAGTCACGCAGCAGATTAAAACTGCCCCATCTGGTTTCCTTTGCAGGAACAGGATTGTTCTTTATCCAAGTACCGCTTGCATAATTATAAAAATCATCTCCTGGATTTTTAGTCAAATCCATGCTGGATTTATCAATGAAGACAGGCTTTTTGGCAGGTTTCGAGTCATGCTGTGCATTAGCTTGCAAACCGAATGTGCATAGTCCTGCTAAAAAAAATAATTTAATGTAATTCATGTTTTAATAGTTATTGGTTAGTTATTTAAAATAAAAATAAGGCTTAATGACGAAAAGAAAAGAATAGAATTTTAAGAAAAACTTATTAAATCATGAATTTAGGTAACCTCAATCTTAAGTGAGTAAGAAAAAAGCCTATAATGTTAGAAAAATTAGAGGTTTTCATTTTTATTTGATGATCTACAAAAAATAGCCTTCAAAAGTAAAATTATTGATAGTTAACGAATTTAATATACAGGCATGCAGAAACGCAACAAAACCAAAAATTTGAAAATACAGCTAGACTCTATTCAAAAAATACCTCTCAAAAATGTACTTTTACAATTTAAATTTCCTTTTGGCAAATGAGCATTCCTAAAACATATAATCCGAGAGAAACAGAGGATAAGTGGTATTCATACTGGTTGGATAAAAAATTCTTCCGTTCAGTGCCTGATGGGCGTGAACCTTATACTATTGTAATACCTCCACCGAATGTTACTGGTGTCTTGCACATGGGTCATATGTTGAATAATACTATTCAGGATGTATTGATCCGAAGGGCACGTATGCAAGGCAAAAATGCGTGTTGGGTGCCGGGTACAGACCATGCTTCGATTGCAACTGAAGCTAAAGTTGTGGCCATGCTTAAGGAAAAGGGAATTGAGAAAAAGGATGTCAGCAGGGAGGAATTTTTGGAGTATGCTTACGAATGGAAAGATAAATATGGTGGTATCATATTAAAGCAGTTAGAGAAACTTGGTGCTTCATGCGATTGGGACAGAACACGCTTCACCATGGAAGAGGATTTATCAGAAGCTGTACTAGATACTTTTATTCATTTGTATAAAAAGGGATGGATCTACCGTGGTATTCGCATGGTGAACTGGGATCCCAAAGGCAAGACGGCAGTTTCTGATGAAGAGGTTATCCGCAAAGAAGTCAATCAGAAATTATATTATATCCGATATAAAGTAAAAGATCAGGATTCAGATTCTGACGCATATCTAACCATTGCGACCACTCGTCCGGAAACGATCATGGCCGATACCGCAATTTGTATCAATCCTAACGATCTCAGATTTAATCATCTGAAAGGGAAATCTGTATTTATACCCTTAATAAACAGGCAAATACCTGTAATTGAGGATGAATATGTGGATATGGAATTTGGAACGGGTTGCCTTAAAGTTACACCAGCACATGATTTAAATGATTATGAACTTGGTGTGAAACATAAGCTCCAGGTCATTGACATTTTAAATGATGATGGCACCTTAAATGAGAATGCCCAGATATTGGTAGGAGAGGACCGATTTACTGCTCGTAAGATGATCAGTAAAATGCTTGAAGAGGCCGGTAGTCTGGATAAAGTAGAGGATTATAAATCGCAGATTGGTTTTTCTGAGCGAACAGATGCCGCTATTGAGCCAAAGCTTTCTATGCAGTGGTTCTGTAAAATGTCGGAAATGTCTGAACCTGCCTTGAACTATGTATTGAATGGAGAGGTAAAGCTGATTCCTGAAAAATTCATCAATACCTACAAGCATTGGATGGAGAATGTCAAAGATTGGTGTATTAGTAGGCAGTTATGGTGGGGACAACGCATACCGGCATGGTATAACTTAAAAGGGGAGTGGGTAGTAGCAAGAACAAGAGAGGAAGCAGTTCAGGAATTTAAAAATCAGTTTCCAGAATCTGATTCAAGTGATATCAGACAAGACGATGATGTGGTAGACACCTGGTTTTCATCCTGGCTTTGGCCAATTTCTGTTTTTGATGGGTTTAAAGACCCTGATAATGCAGATATTAATTATTATTATCCAACCAATGACCTGGTTACTGCTCCTGAGATACTTTTCTTTTGGGTGGCAAGAATGATCATGGCTGGACATGAATTCAGAGGAAAGGCACCATTTAAAAATGTTTATCTCACAGGAATTGTGCGCGATAAGCAAGGTCGGAAAATGTCGAAGTCACTGGGTAATTCACCTGATCCAATAGATCTGATTGAAAGATATGGTGCTGATGGTGTTCGGGTAGGGATGCTTTTATGCTCTCCTGCCGGGAATGATTTGATGTTTGATGAAAGCTATTGTGAACAGGGTCGTAATTTTGCGAATAAGGTATGGAATGCCTTTAGGCTTGTAAAAGGCTGGGAAGTTGATGAAAGCCTGCCCAATATTAATCATCAGGCAATTAACTGGTTCGATTCTGCATTTAATCAGGCTTTTATTGAGATTGAAGAAAATTACAGACAATACCGACTTTCAGATTCATTAATGGGAATCTATAAATTGGTTTGGGATGATTTCTGTGCCTGGTATCTTGAAATGATTAAGCCTGTTTATCTGCAGCCGATCGATCCGGAAACTTATCGTGTAACTATAGAATATTTTGAGCGGATATTGAAATTGCTTCATCCTTTTATGCCTTTTTTAACAGAAGAATTATGGCATGATGACCTTTTTGTTGAACGCAAGGAGCTTGATTGCTGTATTGTTGCTCCTTATCCTGTTGCAGGAAAGGTAAATGTCACGCTTTTAAATGACATAGATACTGTTAAACTAGTGGTTTCTGAGATTAGAAATGTCAGAAATGCAAAGCAAATATCTCCTAAAGAAGCGTTACCATTAAGCATAAGAGTTAATTCTTCTATTAAGTATGACGATTATTTGTCCATATTATTCAAACTTGCCAATATCAGTTCATCTCAATTTGTAACTGAACCCGTTTCTGGTGCACACACATTCATGGCTGGTAAAGATGAATTCTTTATTTCTCTGGAAAACACGATTGATGTGGATTCAGAAAGAGATCGGCTGCTAAAGGAAATTGATTATCAGAATGGCTTTCTGCGTTCGGTTGAAGCTAAATTATCGAATGAACGATTTATCCAAAATGCTAAAGAAGAAGTTGTTGAAAATGAGCGACGCAAAAAAGAAGATGCTCTTTCAAAACTGAAAATCTTGGAAGCGGCACTTAAATCACTTTCTTAACTTTAATCTAAAAATACCTCCATTAGTATTTAGCAACAACCCCCACCTGGAGTACATGTTGATGTAAGATCAGCCGGCTTTTGTGCAATAACACTGATGCTGAAAATGCCTGTTTTGCCTGATTTAAACACCGCAATCTCATCAGCATTCAGATAATTTGCCAGAATATCATCTGGTATAATGATCGCTTTTTCTTTTTGTATTTGAAGATTTTTGAATCCATTGATCTGGATCAATTCAAGGTAGGTTTCTTTCTGAATAGCTCCTGCAACACAACCTGCATACATTTCGGCAGCGTTTTTGATTTTTTGAGGGAGCTCTCCTGTTAATACTACATCCGAAATACTGATTGTCCTCCAGGTTTTAAAATCCTGAAAATTTCGCTGAATACATTGTTCTTGTTTGGTACGAGGTTTAATACACAATTACTCACCACCACATCAGCGCTATCGGCCGTTACAGGAATATGCTCAATATCCCCTTGACGGAATTCTACATTGTTGAAACCAAGGTTCTCTGCATTTGTTCTGGCCTTAGCAACCATAGCTTCAGTAAAATCAATACCAATCACTTTTCCACTTTCGCCAGTTTCTGCACGGGCTACAAAGCAGTCGTTTCCAGCCCCTGATCCAAGGTCTATTACTACATCACCTTTATTGATCATTGCAAATTGAGTAGGTAAACCACAACCCAATCCAAGATCGGCATCGGCAGTGTAACCTTCCAAATTGCTATAATCATCTGTCATGATGTTATATACTTCTGTGCTGCATCCACCTGCACCACAGCAGGAGCTTTCATTCGTTTTCTTATCCTGTAAAGCTATTTCACTATACTTTTGTCTGACCAGTTCTTTGATTTCAGCTTCAGTTTTCATAGGGCATTTTTTAGTTAATTGCAATATTACGATATAACTCTTCAAAAAATTTTAACAGCAGTTTGTTGCTGGCTTGAATGATGAAAAGAAACCGCTAGTTTCTTTTTCGAGCATATTCCAGGTTTCAGGATTAATGCAATAACAAATACTTACTCCTTCTATTGTACCCTGAATTAAACCTGCATTTTTTAGTTCTTTAAGATGCTGTGATATAGTTGCTTGAGCTAAGCCAAGTTCTTCAACCAGATCGCCACATATACAGGTGTTACTCTTCATTAATTCTTGTAATATGGCAATCCGTGCCGGATGGGCTAGGGCTTTGAGTAGTTGAGCCAATTGATTTTGCTCAGTCGAGAAAATTTCAGATTTAGTTAATCCCATAATTCATTGTAATATTACGATTAATTTTAATGATAAACAAATTTTAAATCTTAGTATTCATCCGTCTACTCTTTGATTTTTTAATACCCTACTAAACTTGCTTTAATTGTATAACTCAAAATTGTTTTACAATTTCATCGGGCAAGAAAGGTTTAACTACGGTTTCATTAATGCCATTTTTTTAACATCCTCATCCAATTCATTTTTTTACAAGCTAAAATTGCAATAATCTAAGGTAATGGTTAGTTCTCTCATCTTTCTGCTTGACTCAAGCACCATCCATCACTGGCATTTTGAGATCCATCAGAACAACACTATGGCGTATTGGGTCAAGTATTTGCAATGCTTCTAAACCATTGGTTACAACATCTACAATAGCTCCCCAATTTTCAAGAGTTTTTTAGCTACCAAAATATTTATCGCATTATCTTCAGCAATTAAGATTTTGTGACCAGATAATTGTCTGTTGTTTTCAGGGTTTCTAGTTGAAGCAGAAACCGTTGAATGAGAATCCTGCAAACACTTCCAAAAAGTTTGAGTATAAAAAATCGGAATGGATTGTTTATTGCTTATTTAAGAAATTCAAAAAATATCCCATAACACTAATTGAATTGTAGGTGATATTTTAAATTATAATCTAATCACCCAAGCAAATTTAACTTAAGCTGTTTTTCTTATTTTTATGATACCCACTAAATGCATTAATTTCATTACAGGGTAAACCGGATCAAATTCAAACCATTTTTTTCCAAAATTGGCACTATTGGGGTATTTGTGGTGGTTGTTTTGGAATAATTCTCCAAGCATTAGTAGATCAAATGGAGTTGTGTTTTTTGATTTATCATTATTGTCAAAATTCGAATATCCGTATTTATGACCACACCAGTTTACAATAGCACCATGAAGTGGACCCATCAAATAATGAATAGGGAGTAAGAGATAAAGCCATTCTGAACCAACAGGTACAAAAGCTATATAAAACCAGGTATAGGCCGCTCCAAAAAGTAGTCTAGATGCTATAGATGATCCAATTCTATCGATTAAAGGCCATTCTGGATAATTACCCACAAAGCGAGCTTCCGGATCTTTAGTGCGGTTTAGATGGTCTCTGAAAGTAATTATGGTAGATTTCATTAACTGAAATATATCTGTAAAGAAATGGGGTGAATGCGGGTCCTTCTCGGTGTCGCTATAGGCATGATGTTCACGATGCATCAATGCATAAGCACGTGGGTTTAAAAAGGAAGCACCCTCAAAGACATAAGCCATAAGGTAAATGATCCGTTCCCATGTTTTACTCATGGTAAACATTCTGTGGGAAGCATATCGGTGCTGGAAGAAGGTTTGAAAAAACAGAGAAAGGAACCAATGAGCAACAAAAAATATTAAAATAGCCATATAATTTTTTAACTGGTTAAACACTAGTAATGGCCATCTTTTACAATGAATTTAGAACGAGTGAGATTTTGTTATAATCCTGCTTAATTTAATTTAAATAGAATTAATATAAAGATAGTTTATTCAATCTAATTTTAAAAATTCAAATTAATTAGGAGCTGAAATACAATTCAAATTATCAGGTATACCGTGGCAACTCTTCAACAAAGCGGTAGCTTTCTTTTTCGAAGTCAATTTCACAGCAAAAATGCTGTAAGCCATTACTTACGAGCAGCCATTGAACTCGGTGTATGAAATTATATCTTGCAATCTGATCAAAAGTATCCTGGCTGATTTTTACAGAGGGTGCTTTGCATTCAACAAGTACTATTTTATTGCCGGAGTTATTGTAAATTAGAATGTCTGAACGTTTCTGTAGACTATTTAATTTTAAGCCTCCCTCTAACTGTATGAGTGAACGCGGATAGTTCTTTTCACGAACAAGAAATTGTATCAAATGCTGCCTGACCCATTCTTCAGGGGTAAGTACCAGAAATTTTTTCCTGATCTCATCAAAAATATAAGTCGTATCTCCTTCTTCTTTGATCCGAATAGGATAGGACGGGAGATTTAAAGGTATGGGCTCAAACATTTCTGTAAATTTCACAAAATCATTCCAATATGCCTAATACCCTTAATTATATTTTAATTCCTTATTTCTTCTCTTTAAAGCTTTACAATATTTTGTAATTTTAAAGACCAAAATGGATATCAACGAACTCATTAAAGATCTCAAAAGCCGGAAGTTTAAACCGGTGTACCTGCTACATGGCGAGGAGTCTTATTACATAGATAAGATCAGTGATTATATTGAAGAAAATGTGCTTAATGATGCTGAAAAAGGCTTTAATCAAAGCATTTTTTATGGTAAAGACTCGGATATCATGAGTATTTTAAATGCTGCCAAGCGTTATCCAATGATGAGTGAGTATCAGGTTATACTGGTTAAGGAAGCTCAGGAATTGAAGTGGGGAAAAGATGGAGATGATGATAAAAAATCAGCGGATCCCTTATTAAGCTATTTTGAGAATCCACTTCAAAGTACTATTCTGGTATTTTGCTTTCGAAATGGCAAGTTTGATAAGCGTAAAAAGACGTATAAAACCATCGAGAAAACTGGAATTATATTTGAATCAGCTACTCTTAGTGATAATAAGGTTTCAGCATGGATTGAAAGTTTTGTTCATCAAAAGGGATATAAAATTCAAGCCCAGGCCTCGGCGCTCATGGCAGAATACTTAGGCAATGATCTCTCCAAAGTTTCCAATGAGCTCGAAAAGTTGATGCTTAACGTAAAGGCTGGTCAGGAGATTAATACAGATGATGTACAAAACAATATTGGAATCAGTAAGGAATATAATGTATTTGAACTTCAAAACGCCATAGCCCGCAAGGATGCATTTAAAGTCAATCAGATCATTAATTATTTCGCTGAAAACCCTAAGAATAATCCTATTTTCTTATTGCTGGGAAACCTTAACTCCTATTTTGGTAAAATCCTTAAAGTACATTATGCGACTGACCGATCCCCACAGGGGCTTGCACGGGAGCTTGGCATTTCGCCCTATTTTGTAAAAGACTTTGAAAATGCTGCAAGGAACCATAGTAAGGAAAAGGTATTTCGTATAATCAGCTATCTCCGAGAATGTGATCTGAAAAGCAAGGGTGTAGATGCAAGCGCAAATACAGAACATGGTGAACTAATGAAAGAGCTTTTGTTTAAGATCATTCACTAATTGGCCATTATATTCGCTATAAACGAACGATTTCAACACAGATTTTTTTCGACTTGCTAGATACCCTTGGCGGGGTTAGTATTTGAGTAATTTGGGAGGTTTAAGCAAAAGTTCAACCTTTAGTAAGGCTCTGGGTATTTTTATTTCTTCCCTATCACATGTAAATTAATAAGGCTTGAATGTGGAAAGCCTAAGGTGTTTCCAGGTTTAATATCCAGGGTATTACGGAGATAAATATCAATGATACCTTTGGCCACCTTTGTTTTAGTTTCCAGAAATTCGGGTTCAACGGCAACAAGGAAGTCTTTGAAATGCATTTTGCCATTATGATCAACCACAACCGAAAATGAATACTGAAAATCCTGATAAGCTTTTTCAATATTGATGCGATATTCAGGATATAGATACTCCTCTGATCTATTTACATGCCCTAAATAGGGGTCAAGAGCAGGTTTAATTTTTTCTACTCTCGTAATTCTACTCCTGCTATTCAGTATAACCGGATTTCTTGCAGCAAATGCACTATCCAGATTGCTATTAGCCTGTATAGCCCGGTATTTTATAAAAAGCGAGTCTTCGCTACTGGGAGCTTTAAGCTTTGCGGCATCCATTTTTAATTTATTTTTAATGTATTCATCTGAATACAGCTTCATGAAGATAAATGATCGATCTTCATTAACCACTCTTGATTCCAAGGCCATTACTTGCAAAAGAATACTGTCTTTGCTTACATGTTTTACTCTGAACCATTCGCGGGCAAATTGAAAAAGTGCCTTATGGCTGTGGAAGATACGGTAGGTCATGTATTGCTTCTTCTCCGGACTAAAAATCCTGACCGAATCATCGGCATTAAAGTAAATATTCCATTCCGGTTCCAGTTGAAAACCCTGCTCATTGAATGATAGACCGTTTTGAAATGAACGTCTTACCTCTGTATATTTTATTCCCTTAATTGCGGTAAATGTAGGCACTGGC
>CAIJME010000138.1 GCA_903821625.1 uncultured Sphingobacteriales bacterium
AATTAAAACGATAAATTCAAGTTCAAACCAATCTGACGGGTTGAAGGTAAAGAAAATCCTTCTTGACCTACAGAAGTGTTAGTAGCACCTGCAGTAGACTCAGGATCGAAACCTTTAGCTTTATTTACAATAAAGAATAAGTTACGACCTACTAAAGCTACAGATCCAGCTTGGAATGGTGCTTTCTTAAATAAATTCTTAGGCAATGCATAGCTTATAGATGCTTCACGTAAACGAACGTTAGTAGCAGAATAAGACCAAACTTCACCTACAGGAGTATTACGACCACCTACAAATTTCCAGTAGTTTTCTGCAGTTGTAGATACTGTATTAGCACCACCTGTAGCTGTAACACCTGGGAAAGTAAATAATTGTCTTCCTGCTAATGTTTCTTCAACTTGACCATCAGAATAGATAATCGCATTAGTGAATGAAGTTACATTACCACCTACACGAGCAGTAATCAAAGCACTGATACTGAAATTCTTGTAGTTAATAGTGTTGTTTAAACCACCAGTCCAGTCTGGACGAGAGTTACCAATGTCAACAGTAGTACCAGGAGTAATTAACGGTAAACCGTTAGTTCCAACTATAACATTACCGCTAGCATCACGCTGATAACCTCTACTGTACATTTGACCCAATGGCTCACCTTCAACTGCACGCTGGAATACCATGAAATCTTGAGTTAAAGCTAAAGTTTTCAAAGTTGGAGATAATTCAACCAATTTGTTAACATTTCTAGCAAAGTTCAAGTCAACATTCCAACGGAAAGATCCTTTAGCAATTGGAGATCCATTTAAAGTTAATTCAACACCTTTATTGTTTACCAAACCGGCGTTAACATACTCAGAACTCCATCCAGAAGCTGGAGGAAGAGAAACTGTGAATAACTGGTTTTTAGAATCAGAAGTATAAACGCCTAAATCAAAACCAAAACGATCGTTAAAGAATTTAGCTTCTAAACCTAATTCTTTAGCAGTTGTTAACTCTGGCTTAAGATCAGGGAAAGGCTTAACACCATTTCTAGAAATAAAACCAGCAGCACCACCAGCAGCAAAATTATAAAACTGAGTAGTCAAATATGGACTCGCATCGTTACCAGTAGTAGCATAAGATCCTCTAAATTTAGCGAATGAAACTGCACTAGGTAAAGTAAAGATGTTAGAAAGGATTGCAGAGAAACCTCCTGAACCAAATAAGTAAGACTGATTTGCTTTTGGTAAGGTAGATGACCAGTCATTACGAACTGATCCAGAAATAGTAATTGCATTTTTGTAAGTGAAATCTGCTGTAGCAAATACACCTTGCTTTTCTGTATCAACGATAGAACGACCATCTGTTGGACCACGACCATTTGAAGGAATAAATAGGTTATCTCTGTTTAATCCACCAGCATTGGTTGATTGAGAGTATCTATTTACGTGCTGAAGTGAAGCACCAAACGTTGCATCTACAGTTAAATCATCAAGAATGTTCTTTTTGAAAATACCGATTAAGTCGAAGTTGGTTTCTAATACATCTCTATTTTCAGTTTGATAATTACCAAAATCAGCAATAGTATAGGTATCATTATACCATTTACCTTCAAATCTGTCAAGAGTTTTATCCATACCTGCACGAGCCATTAAGCTTAATGCTGGAGTAACTTGATAAGTTAAGGAACCAAATCCCATAACACGGTCTCTGATATCATCAGAAATTACACGATTTTTGGTCCAGAATGGATTTTCACCACCGTTAGATCCTGGATTCCAGTAGTTCTGACGTAATTTACCAGAAGATGGATCGATGTAATCGTATTTTCCAGCCTGAGCTAAAGAAATGTTACGAGGAATACGAAGGATGTGACGTTGGTTATTCTGATAAGCCTCACCAGTGTATTGTCTGTTATCGATATCTTGTTTCAAGTAAGTAACCTTTGAATCATAAGATAACTTAGGGCTTACTTTACCAGTAAGACGTAAGTTTAGGTTATTTCTTTTCATTTTGTTGTTATCAATAATACCAGTTGCATCTACTCTAGTGTATGCGAAATAGGTTTGAGCCTTTTCAGTACCACCAGAAAATGCTACAGTATTAGACAACTGATTTCCTACAGAATAGAAATCTCTGTAGTTGTTTGGCTGAGGAGTCATGTTGTAAACTTTACCAGCGTCAGCAGGATCGTTACCCCATAAAGCAACTGATTGACCAGTCATTTTTGGACCCCAAGAACCTTCTTGTGCTCTGTTATAAACACCACCAGCACCTTGACCATACTCATTTTGGAAATTGTAAAGTTCCATCATAGACTCTAATTGAGAAGAGCTATTCAAAGAAACACCAGAACCTTTTTGTGAACTTCCTTTTTTGGTATTGATCAATAACGCACCGTTTGCAGCACGTGAACCGTAAAGAGCAGTTGCAGAAGCACCTCTTAGTACAGTCATTGATTCGATGTTATCAGGGTTAATACTTGATAAACCATCACCACCGTCACGACCACCGTTACCAGTACCCGGGCTATAGTTTGAGTTATCCATTGGTACACCGTCAACAACGATCAAAGCACCATTGTTACCAGTGATAGAACGGTCACCTCTAAGTACAACACGAGTTGAACCACCTAAACCAGAAGAAGTTCCTGCTACATCAAGACCTGCAACACGACCGATCAAAGATTTACCAATGTTTAATTCTCTGGCTTTTTGAAAATTGTCAGTGTTGACTTTTTGAGTCGCATAACTTAAGACCTTCTGGTCTTTTGAAATACCCAAAGCAGTAACAATTACTCCTTCAAGTTGTTTTGCATCAGTTTCAAGACGAACATTTAAGGTAGTTCTTCCATTTACTGCAACAGTTTGGCTTGCAAATCCAATGTAGCTGAATACCAGCGATCCATTAGATGGAACCGAGATTGTAAAACTACCATTAGCATCTGTGCTTGTTCCCTGAGTTGAACCACTAACCTTAATGCTTACAGCAGGTAGTGGTAAATTGTCAGAGTCGGTAACCTTACCGGTAACACTAATATTCTGCGCAAACACATAGGTTTGACATAATACTAGTAGTACGACTAGTTTGTAAATTTTTCTCATCATAATTCTTTTTTTTTAAATGAATTTTAAGTTATAAGAATAAACTCATCATGATTGAAAATACTACATAGCAAATCCAATCAATCAGACCTCTAAAAATAAATAATTTATTTAGTTTCCTAAACTTTAATAAAATAATATTCCATCAATAATATTACAATGAGTCAAACATATAACTAATTGATTTACAAATAGTTAATTTTAAAATATTTGAAAAATAACTACCAGTTAAAAAAATGTTGAAAAGTTTTTTAATTGAAACACAGCCAAAAAACGGCAGAAAATAGCTCAATCCTATAAAAAAATGATTTTTTGAACGCGATAATTAGATTCTTGCTAGGCTCTTTAAATTATAGAATCAGATTACTATTGACTTATAATTTATACCTTATTATATAGGACACTTATTAACTATTAATAAGTGATAATTGAGGAATTTTAAAAGTAGATACACCACCCCCATTGCAAAAGCTATTTTCAAAAGCACCCAAGAATTGAACTTTATCAAAAATATGAAAGAGAATGAATCTAATAGAACTTATATTCTTTGGCTACCTTATTAGGCAATCAATTAAAAATGAAATAATTGAAACGACAATAAATTAAAAAATGAACTTTCTATTGATTTGATTGATAATCCATATTAATTCTATTTAACAACAGATTTTTGGGACACAAAATAATTGATCATCAAAACAATGATTAAGATAAGTAGTCCAAAAAACTCTCTGGTTTCTTCAATCCAGGGTGCAGATGCTTTCATACTTGCGGCAATATTCTCAGCATTGTGTTCATTCAACCAGCTCAGCACACCAAACTTATCAAAGAATAAGTACAGGTCATAGATTATAAACAAAGCAGAAAGCAGTAGTGTAAATACTGGATAAACCTTCTCTCTAAAAGCCTGAAATGAAATTACAGCACCCATTAAATAAATTGGTATCCATATATAAGGATCGGGATCATTGTATTGTAATCCTGCAGAAACAATAAAAAGAACACAAAAAATGAGATTAAAGACCTTCATATTTTAGTATAAGAAAGCATTTTGAATGCTAAAAATAGTTCTGCTATTTAATTAGGTAACAATTTGGAATCGCCAGTGTTAAGATAATCTTCAAACTGTTTCAATAATTTAGGGTCCTTTGGGCGACCATAGATATCACTGGATTTATATTTACCCAAGTCAAATGCTTTTTTCATCCACACATCACGACGTCGATCTTTAACAACATTTGCGATTAAATTTGGTACAAATTGTGGTGGAATGGCTAAAATGCCATCCTGATCACCAATAACCAAATCGCCAGGCATAATAACTGCTTTACCTATACGAATAGGCACGTTTATCCCCGATACTGTTGCATTACTTAAGGCTCCCGGATAAGTACCCCGATAAAAAGCCTGCATTCCGCTTTGCGCAATATTCTCGGTTAAATAGATTCCACCGTCTACAATTAAACCTGTTCCCGTGGTTTTCCAGATATAGTAAGAAAGTTTATCTCCAACGTAGGTACCACCCTGTATTTTCCCATATAAATCGACAATCACCAAGTCGTCTTTTTGAAGCATGTCAATGGTGGTCCGGTTGTTTAGTCCGGTAAAATTATTTTTATCTGCTTCACTTTGCATTCCTGCCACCAGATCAGGACGAGAAGGCATAAACTGGACGGTGAATGCACGACCAATGAGCTTCTTTCCTGGAACAATTGATTTCCATCCATCTTCATACTGATTAGCATATTCCTTAGGTATTGAACCAATTGCTTCAACAACCTGAATATCCATTTTACGTATGGTATCCAAAATAGCGGCTGGAATCATTGGTCGACCACCTGGGAACCTAGAATAAGGATTTTTTGCAGTAAAACTGATCATTTGCTCTTCAGTGAAATTATAGAGCTGCGCTTTTGCCTGAGGTGTGAAAAATGGTGCGATAAACAATCCGAAAAGGATCATCATAAATTTGTAGTCTGTTTTAAATGATTTTCTCATGATATTCATTTAGAGTTATATTTGATATGTCAGACAATTATCTGTTCATGTTAATATTCAGTATTAATTTTGAATCAAGAACCAAGAGCCAGGAATCAAGACTAAATCCCCATTCGTTTGAAATTTGATTATTTAAATAAAGAACAAGCAATAAAGACATTGACTAGAAATTATTTTATTATATGCTATTCTCCCAATTTTAATTCTAACACCAAAAAACTTAAACCCAACACTTCATACCTCAGTCCTCATACCTCAGATAACTGAACCAAGAACCAAGAGCAAAGATCAAAGACTGTGTGGTGCTAATTGAGATTTTCTGCTTTTTTCAAACCTCATACATCAGACTTCAGTCCTCATACCTCAGACTTCATACCTCATCCCTCAGTCCTCATACCTCATACCTCAGTCCTCATACCTCAGACTTCAGACCTCATACCTCATACCTCAGTCCTCATACCTCAGTCCTCATACCTCATACCTCAGTCCTCATACCTCAGACTTCAGACTTCATTCCACAAACCTCATTAAACAACAACAACTTTCTGAGATTTTCTAGTTAGCAGATGTATAATGGTCCATGCCACTAAATACGTAATGCCGCAAATAGTAAATATTAAATTATAACCACCAGTTAGGTTATTAGCCGTTTTATATACATCTAGTAAATAACCTACAAATATCGGGAATAGGATTCCGCCGATGGCTCCGGTCATTCCACCGATTCCTACCACTGAGCTCACCACTTCTTTTGGAAACATATCAGAAGCCAATGTGAAAATATTAGTTGCCCATGCCTGATGAACAGCTACAGCCAAACTTATCAATCCTACAGCCACCCACTTATCGGTTACAAACTGTGCTATGGCTATCATAATTCCTAGTTCAAGAATTGCAAAAAGCAGTAAAACTCCTTTTCTTGCTTTTAATGTTGGCCAGCCTCTATTGATCAGTTGGGAAGAGAAATATCCTCCTGCAATACTTCCAATGGTTGTAGCACCATAAATCAGCATCAATTCAGGACTGATTACTTTTAAATCCAGATTAAATGTTGAAGAAAAATAAGAAGGCAACCAGAAGAGAAAAAACCAAAAAATTGGATCGATCAGGAATTTGCCAGTTACAAAGGCCCATGTTTGAGGGAATGTGAATAATTTAGCCCATGAAATTTTTGTGGTACTCTGAACCTGGTCAGCATGATCATCATGATCACTTTCAATATATGCAAGTTCTTCGGCACTCAGCCTTTTTTGCCTGCTTGGGATTTCATAAAGCCATAGCCAGAATATCAACCAAATAAAGCCCATTGCTCCAGTGATCCAAAAAACTTCATGCCAGCCATAATTCTGCATGATAATTGGAACAATAATTAATGCTACAACCACCCCAATTGCTGTTCCTGAGTTAAAAATACCCGTTGCAAGTGCTCTTTCTTTTTTTGGAAACCATTCTGAAACAGCTTTCATTGCTGCAGGAAAATTACCTGCCTCCCCTATCCCTAATGACAATCTTGCAATTCCAAAACCGGCAACTGATTTTGCCAAAGCATGACCCATACCTGCTACACTCCAAACCACTACCGCGACAGAATACCCAAGCTTGGTACCAACTTTATCGATAAACCTTCCAGAAACCAATAATCCAATTGCATAGGCAAATGA
>CAIJME010000139.1 GCA_903821625.1 uncultured Sphingobacteriales bacterium
AATACTTTATCTTATTCAATATAAAGCTCTATAAAATATAAAGCTTAAAAAATATACTAAAAATAGTCAATTATGCAGAATTAAATTTTGTTTAAATAATTAAAATACTATTAATCAATAAGTTATGATTCAAATACTATCATAATCTTTATATGCTTCATTAAAATCAATCCTCATTTGATTGAAACGTTCTGCTGCTAATTTTATAAAATTATCGTTTAAAATCTTAAAAACTCCATCTACTCCCTCGGGTACATCAAGCTCTGATATTTTAAAGATTTGTTCAAAAACTCCCTTTTCAAGTTTAATGATATATTTCTGGTTCATTGAAAATATACTGATCTTACAATCTGGATGTGGCAGCTCTGCAATGACTCTCATTTGTGGCTCTTTATTTTAAATATGTTTTTTAAGTACTGACAATGGATCGACACCATTTAAAGTTCCAGATCCTGATATTATTTTGAATCTGGCAAAAAGCTCTTCACTATACCAGTCTTCATTTCTCGTTTTTTTGATTACCTCCGCATGCTCTTTAGAACCATAAGCAAAGGCTTTCATATTTTCCATGTTATTCCACACAGAAATGGTCGCTTGTCTGAAAAAAGGAGCTTCACCAATTCCTACCGAAGTTAGGTATCCTTTTGCCTTAGTCATAATTTGTGCAACCGGATCAACATGTGTCCAAAATCTTTTTAATTTACTGAATCTTATGGTTGCTCTTGTTAATACTGCTACAGGACCAGTATGATCTTTGTCATAATCAATCATTTTAAAGGGATCTTTACCATCCCATTTACCGTGGCTTGCTAAAGGAACGCATATTAATGTCCATTTTTCTGTTGTGAAGGTTTTCCACCACCAGGAAATGAAAGAACTATTATTAAAATCATGAAAATCGTCTTCAGAATCCCAGACGGCCATTAGTGACCACTGTTGCCAATCAGGTTGGAGGTCAAATGTTCCATTTCTACCGCATCCCATAAGTTTCCAGAACCTGCATTTACTGCTAAATAAAAGAGGTATGCGGTGTATAGCCATAGCCATAAAGGCTAAAGGGATAAATAACCGCCGGTAACGGATAAAGCTGAAGGATACGATCATGTTAGACCTAATGATTTCAAATTGAAACCATAAAGGTAATTCATCCAAATGTTTTTTTAAGGTCATATATTTTGATTAAAATCTTATTGAATTTTTATGTTTATCTTTTCGATGCATTAAAAAAAATGAATCAAAAAGCCAGTTTGATCTGCATGAATGAAGGTTCAATTCTATTTGCAAATTGGTAATCCAGTTTTAATGCGAATGCTTAAATAAGATAAGTTCAATCAGATATGTCTGATTTATTTAGGATGATTATTAATTCAATGCTAATTTTGCACTATGGCAGAAGATCTGAATATTGTGTTAGGGGCTAAGAATGATCAATACAGGTCTTTAATCCCTCAAATTTCCTCATTGCTATCTGGTGAAACAGATGAGATAGCAAATATGGCGAACGTATGCGCAGCTTTAAAAGAACAGTTTGATTTCTTTTGGGTGGGTTTTTATATGGTTAAGGACAATGAATTGGTGTTAGGCCCATTTCAGGGACCAGTAGCTTGTACTAGGATTCAAAAAGGAAAAGGAGTTTGTGGCTCATCATGGGATCAGGAAAAAATATTGATTGTTCCAGATGTTGATGCATTTCCCGGACATATTGCCTGTAGTTCTGCATCTAAATCGGAGATTGTAATACCAATTAATAGAAATGGTAGGGTAATTGGTGTTCTCGATGTTGATAGTAAGGAATTGAATTGTTTTGATCAATCAGATGCTGTTAATTTATCGACGATACTTGAACTGATTCAATTTAAATCTTGAAGTAAAAAATTCTTTGAAATTTCAACGAATTGATCGTAATAGGCCTATTATGGAATCATTCAAATAATTTATCTTAATAGTGACTATGAAAACTAAATTTTTTGCTGTTTTAAATCTATTCGCTTTTTCTTTTCACTTGATCCTGTCTTATTTGGTTCAGATGAACTATTTTTCGGTTCTGGATGTGGGTCAAGTTTCTGCTCGATATGAAACTGTATTTGCGCCAGCAGGAATTACATTTGCTATTTGGGGTGTAATTTATTTAGCATTAGTTGCTTTTTCTTTTTTTCATCTATATGCCGCATTCACTAAGTCAGATGCTCATCGTGCTAATTTGGATACTCAAAATATTGGCTGGTATTTTATAGTAAATAACCTCGCAACTGGTTTATGGTTAGTAGCATGGGTAAATGAATATCTTTTTGCATCTGTAATTTTGATACTTATCCAGTTGGTATCACTCGTTATTATGAGTATTAATGCTCATGTAGCTAATTCAGATCGACCAGTTTCAACTAAAGTTTTTACTCATTTTCCATTAAGTATTTATTTTGCCTGGATATGTATTGCTACTATTGCTAACATCAGTGCTTATCTTAAGTCGGTAAACTGGTCGGCCGTAGGTATCTCTGAAAGTTATTGGGTGATTATTATGATTGGGACTGCTACATTGATCTCTTTGTTCATCATCTTGGTCAAAAAAAATGTTCCCTTTGGACTAGTAGTACTTTGGGCGCTATATGGGATAGTACTAAAACGCCAGCAGGTTAACCCAATTGATTATCAAGTTGTTATCACTGCTGCATATTTTGCTTTTGCATTCATAATGCTTGCTTTGATTATTCGCATAGTTAGCGGATACAGAAATGATAAAAAGCTTATTCAGCAATAATTATCCGGTGTTTTATATTGCTTTTGATCCAGTTTATATTCATCCGCTACCTGAAGGACATCGGTTTCCGATGATTAAATATGAGCTTATTCCTGAACAACTTATCTATGAAGGTCTCATCTCTGAAAAAAATCTTTTTTCACCTTCTAAAGTTCAAGAAGAAATTATATTATTAAGCCATGAGAAAGACTATTGGGAAAGATTAAAGAATCTTGAGTTAAGTCCGGCAGAAATCCGTCGATCTGGTTTCCCTTTATCTGCGGGTTTGATAGAGCGTGAGTTAAGAATCGCGCAGGGTACTATAAATTGCTGTTTATATGCCATAGAACATGGGATAGCCTTTAATGTTGCCTGTGGAACTCACCATGCAGGATCAAATTGGGCAGAAGGTTTTTGTCTATTAAATGATCAGGCTATAGCCGCTAACTATTTGCTAGCAAAGGGTTTATCAAGGAGGATATTAATTATTGACCTTGATGTTCATCAAGGAAATGGAACAGCAGAAATATTTAGAAATGAAAAAAGGGTTTTCACGTTCTCTATGCATGCTGAAAAAAATTTTCCATTTCGAAAG